>CAZAHF010000037.1:0-11786 GCA_964484995.1 uncultured Candidatus Bathyarchaeia archaeon
GAAGTATACTTAAAGGGAGTTGAAATATGAACATACTAAAACTATCTGATGTAAACTCATACTATGGGAAAAGCCACATACTTTTTAATGTTTCATTAACAGTTAGAAAAGGAGAAGTTACAGCTCTTTTGGGTAGAAACGGTGTTGGAAAAACAACCACACTTAGGACAATTATGAATCTGGTAACAAAAAGGACAGGAGAAATCATTTTTAAGGAAAATGTTGATTTGATGAGAGTTCCTACTCATAAAATTGCTAAGCTTGGAATTAGTTATGTTCCGGACCATGGAGGCATATTTCCGAATTTAACTGTTGAAGAGAATCTTAAGATTTCCGTAAAGCAGGGTGTTGGTAAAGGTCTTTTTGATATGAAAACAATTTTTGAGCTTTTTCCTCAACTAAAGGATTTTGTAAATCGTGCTGCTGGAACTTTGAGTGGTGGGGAAAGAAGGATGCTTGGTATTGCTAAAGGGCTTCTGTTAAACCCTGAACTTTTGCTTATAGATGAACCTTCTGAAGGTTTAGCACCAAGAATTATTCGTGACATTATAGAAACGATAAAAAGAATTCAGAAACATGGTGTTTCGGTTTTACTTACCTCACCTAACCTATTGTTTGTTGAGAAGACTGCGGATAGAATATATGTTATGGATAAAGGAGAGATAAAGTTAAGTGGTAAAGTGGACGAACTTTCACGAGAAGAAGTTGAACGAATTTTAACTTTTTAACTTATCTTAAAACCTTAAAACATAGAATTTGTTAGACAGAAAAAGAAGTATTTGTTTAGAGTTAGCTCCCCTTCTTTACCTAAAATACATCCACAAGTAAGAATGTGGTGATTGTTTTTGTTATATTATGCCAGGAATGTTTAACGTTTGCAGGTATAAAAATAGCAGATCCTTCTTCAACTGTCTTCTTTTCCTCTCCACAAATAACCATACATTTTCCTTCTAAAACAAATGCGCAATGCTCATATTCATGTTGATGGGAGGGTATCATACCTGAAGGCAAGATTTCTATCATTCTTGCATGAAAGTTTTTAGCACCATCCTCCTCCCATATTAACCGTCTAGCTCTTGCTCCTCTACAACCAGGTCTACCAAGATGCTCAGTTTTTACATCCAAATAAGAAACAACTTTACATGTGTTCATAAGCTAGAGTACACAACTTATCTTTATTAACCTAGTGCAGAAACAGGAGATATCTCCTAATAGTGGCGGGCCCGGAGGGATTTTCAAGATTTAGGCTAAGCCTAAATCTTCTTGAACCCTCGACCAACGGGTTAAGAGCTACGGTCTGGCTTTAAGCCAGTCCGCCGCTCCACCTTTTCAGGGCTTGTGATTAGCCTAACTGAGCTACGGGCCCGCATAACACTAATAGAATAAAGTTTATTTTAAGTTTTTAGGGTTAACCTTTTTAGGTTATCTGATGAAATGTTTAAAGGTTCCGATTAAAAAAGGCGAGGAGACTCTTAAAATTCTTAGGCAGCATAGTTTAAAGGCTGATGGATTTAAAATTATGAGAGAAAACGGTTTTTTACTTATTCCAGTTAAAGAAACAGTAACTGTTAAGGATTTAGAGAATGTTAGAAATAGAATTGGTTCACTTGAACTTGTTGAATGTAAAGTTGAGAAAGTTGAACAGAAAAAGATTAGTATTACCGATTTTTTAAGAGGAAAACTTCCAGAAGAACTGCTTAACTTTATTCCTTCCTCTTTTGACGTTATTGGCCATGTTGCTATTGTTAAGATACCCCTAGAACTAAAAAAGTATGAGCAGCTTATAGGTCAAGCACTAATAGAAACCCATAAAAACATTAAAACCGTTTTAGCCAAAGAAACAGCTGTAACAGGAAAGTTTAGACTTAGAGATTTTAGATTGATTGCTGGAGAGAATAAAACTGAAACAATCCATAAAGAGTATGGCTGTAGTTTTTTCCTAGATGTTAAAAAAACATTTTTTAGTCCTAGACTGGCTAATGAACACTTTCGTATTTCAAGCCTAGTAAATGAAGGTGAAACTATTGTTGACATGTTTGCCGGAGTTGGGCCTTTCTCAATTCTCATAGCAAAAAAACATAGAAATGTTAAAGTTTATGCTATTGATGCAAATCCAGATGCAATTGAATATCTAAAAAGAAACATAGCCCTAAACAAGGTTGAAGATAAAGTTTTTCCTATTCTTGGAGATGTTGAAGAAGCTTCAAAAAGTATAGAGAAAGAAAAAATAAACAGAGTTATAATGAATTTACCAGAGGAGTCATTTAGGTATCTTAAAACTGCTTGTAACCTTTTAAAGGTGGGAGGAATCATCCACTTTTACTGTTTTGAAGATGAACCAAACCCCCTAGAGAAGGCGTCTAGAAAACTTAAGGAAGCAGTAAAAACAGTTTCTGGTAGAGATGGTAAAATTATTTTTGGTAAACTTGTTAAAGAGGTTGCACCAAGAAGATGGATGATTGGCTTAGATTTTCTTCTTCTGAAAAGCTAAGGTTCTTCAGCTATTAATCTAACAAAAATTTTTGCTTCTGGTTTTCTGATTTCTGAAACAAATTTTCTTGAAAGGTTTACTGCAGCCTTATCAGCTTTAACCATGATTGTTCTTGGACATGTGTAACTGCTTTTTCTTACAACTAGGTCTGTTGGATGGGTAAATGTTAGGTTTGGAGAGCCGAATCCGCTTATAACTTCAACAAACCTGTTTACCTTAAGAACTAGAGTTATTTTTGTTTCTGGTTTTTTTGCTATCTCTTTAAACTTTTCATCTAAGTCTAAAGCTCCCTTAGAAGATGAAACAGCAACAATACAGTCTCCTCTCTCTGTTAACTCTTTCTCCTTTGTTATTTCAAGGGTTGTTGGATGGGTTGCTTTTATTAGTTTATGCCCAAAGGCAACAAAATCTTCAATGACTCTCATATATTTCAACCACATAAAATTATCTTGTAAGCTAACCCTAAATAAACTCGTTATAATAGAGGATTATTTGATGAGTAAAATAGACTTTAAAGCTGAAAGAGAAAAACTGGTTAAAAGACTTATTGAAGAAGGTTTTCTTAGTGATGAAAAAGTTATTGAAGCTATGAAGAAGGTTCCAAGAGAAGAGTTTGTTCCGGAAAACCTTAAAAGTAGTGCTTATGCCGACTCTCCCTTACCTATAGGTTATGGTCAAACAATCTCAGCACCCCACATGGTTGCTATGATGTGCGAATGTTTAGAGCTTAAAGTTGGAGACAAGGTTTTAGAGGTTGGTGCTGGAAGTGGATATCATGCAGCAGTAATAGCTGAGATAGTTGCACCTGAAAATGTTGAAAACCCAGGACATGTTTACACAATCGAAATTGTAAAGGAGCTTGCAGATTTTGCAAGAAAAAACCTTGAAAAAACATCTTACATTAAACGTGTAACAGTTATTCATGGTGATGGAACTTTAGGTATTCCTGAACACGCACCTTATGATAAGATACTTTTAACGGCAGCAGCACCAAAGATACCTCCCCCACTAATTGAACAGCTTGGTCCAGGGGGTATTCTAGTAGCACCTGTTGGTGAGCCACACTTTTATCAAGTTCTCCAAAAACTAAGAAAAAACCGTGATGGTAAAACAGAATTCTCAGATCTTTGTAGTGTTGCTTTTGTTCCACTTCGTGGAAAATATGGGTGGAAAATTTGAGTTTTTCTGAGCTTCATGTAGTAAAACGTGAGATTAGAGTTGTTGGGATAGATGATGGTAATTTTTTATTGCAAAACAGAAGTGAGATTTGTCTGGTTGGTGTTATTTTTAGGGGTGGAGAATGGCTTGATGGTGTTTTAAGAACAAAAATAGATGTTAATGGTTTTGATGCAACCAAAAAAATTGTTAGAATGATTAAAACATCAAATCATTATGGGCAGATACGTATTTTAATATTCAACAAGATTTATTTTGGTAAGTCAAACATCGTTAATGTTCAGCAGGTATTTGAAAAAACCAAAAAACCAACAATAGTATTTATGAAGAAACCCTTAAACCTAGACAAACTTAAGTTAAACATTAGAAATTCTCCTTATATGAATGAAAAACTAAAATTACTGGAAAATCTGGAAAAGCAGAGGTGTCTAAGGTTTAATAAAAAAATTTGGCTGTTTCTGCATGGTATTGAAGAGTCTGAGGCCAAAAAAGTTTTGGAAATTACCCTAAAAGATTCTCTTCCAGAGCCTTTAAGAGTTGCAAGGTTAATAGCTTCAGCTTTAAATAGACTAAAATCTTAAACTTTAACTCTTATTTTAAAATCCAAAACATTTAAATCTGTTTCTTGCGATGTTAGGAAAATACCGGACTATTAGGAGGAAAACAAGTCAAAGATGGAATTTTGTCCTAAATGTGGTATGAGGCTTATCCTTACACCAAAAGGCAAAGGAGGATCAAAACTTACTTTAAAATGTCCGAACTGTGGTTATGAAGTTAGGTCTAAGAAAGCATCTCCGGTTGTAGTTAAAAAGATAGAAAAGCCTTCTATAGAGTCTGTGGTTGTTATTGGTGAAAAAGAAGCCAAAATTAAGACTTTACCAACAGTAAAAATTGAATGTCCTACCTGTGGAAATATGGAAGCTTATGTTTGGCTTGTTCAAACAAGAGGAACAGACGAATCTTCAACTCAGTTCTTTAGATGTACAAGATGCGGATTTACCTGGCGTGAGTACTCTTAGAGAATCTAGGCTTTATAGCGGTGTTAAGTTAGGTTAGAGGCTAACATTTTTTAGCTGTTTAAGTAGGTATTCTCTAATTTTGTCTGGTGCTGGTAGTTCTTCAACAATTTTTCCGTTTTGGATTAGAGGTTTTAGCATAGACTCCATAGGCCCTCCACATTTTGGACATGTAGGTTTAGGTTCGTTTTGAGGTTTAACGATGTCAACCATACATTTGAAACATCTCCAAACACTCTTTTTTCCACCAAGCTTTCCACGTTTTGCAACAGGGTTTCCCTCTTTTTCAACAAGGTCTAATGCAAAATCTATTACTGGTGCTGCGCTAAGTGAAGTTCCAACACCAAACCCGTCTACTCCAGCATCTTTAAGCTGTTTAACTGTTTCTTCATCTATTCCCCCTGAAACCATTATTTTTACATGCTTAAATCCTCTTAGGTTTAGCTCCCATCTAACCTCTCGAATTATTTCAGAAAAGTCTCCTCTTCTTGAAGAGGGAGTGTCAAGTCTTACTCCATATAGTTTTTCACGTAAAGTTTCAGCAGCTAAAACAGCCTCAATTTTCTCGTCATAAAACGTATCTACTAAGGCTATACGTGGGACGTCAGCTTCAACAATCTCATCAAAAGCCTTCCAGGCTTTGGTTTGCTCCCCAAAAACTATTATTAAAGCATGAGGCATTGTTCCTACTGGTTTTTTATCTATCATTTTTGCTCCGGTAAGCGAGGATACACCGTCAAATCCACCAATATAAGCTGCTCTATCAATCATAGGTGAGATAGCGGGATGCATTCTTCTAGTTCCAAAAGACACTAAGATTTTATCCCAAGCTATTTTTCTTATTCTTGCAGCTTTTGTTGCAATACCAGAAGCTTGACATATTAACCCTAATAGGGGTGTTTCAAGCAGACAAAAATCTGCGTATGCTCCTTCAATAACCATAACAGGCTCTTTAAAACCGTTGTAGTCCTCAGGGAAAAATATACTTCCCTCAGGAAAACTATAAACGTTTATAGGATAGCCTTCAAGAAGCTTTACCACCTCTTCAACTCCACACAAAACACCCCAAGACCAATTACCTGGTAAATTTCCAACAGTGATTTCTGCAGCAACCTTAACTTTATCAAGTTTTTTTGTTTTTAAGACTTTTTGTGCTCTAACAAAGTAGACGTCTGTTGTTTCTCCCTTTTTTATCTCCTCATCCGAGGCTACATGAAACCTTCGCATGGCTTACCACACAAAACAGAGTTATTTATAGTGTAAGTTACACTTTACCTTTTTTCGATGCTCCTTAACTTTAACACTTCCAATCTAATACTTCAACTTTACCTTTTTGAATAGTAACCTTAATTATGCTTGCGATTACTATTGAAAACCAGAAAGGTGAAAAAATAAAGTAAAAAACAAGAAACTCGAAAGGGTTAAAAGTATAGCCTAATTTTCTTGCAAAAATATAGAAGAGTGAGGCAAAGGCTCCAAAGCTAAGAAGGGAAGCAATAAGGTTTTTAACTAGGGTTATGGTAACAACAGATAAAAAGAATGGGTGTAAAAGAAAACCTATTTTTATAGCTGCAACCAAGATAAAAACCATTATAGACTTGTAGATGATAGCATCCGGGATTAAGGTGTATAAAAGAAAGAGAATTAAAGAAGGGAAAATTATTGGTATGGTTGGTAGAAGAAATTTTGGAAATCTTAAAGCGTTTCTTATCAAATCCTTATAGTATTCTTTTATCCATAATGCTCCGCCAACACCCCAACGTTTTCTCTGCTTATATACTTGCCTCCATTTTGAAGGTGTTTTAACAAAAACCTCAAGTTTTTCTGAATACTTAAACCTAAAATTTTTAAGAAATGAGCGGGTGGCTAAATCTAAATCCTCAGCAATAACTCTTCTAAATCCTCCCAAATCTTCAAAAACACTCCTTTTTATAGCGAAAGCCGAACCGTTTAAACCTAAGGACCTTTTTAAACCTCTAGAAAAAAGCCAGCTTACAACGTTTGAGCTTAAATAGTCGTAGTAAATAACCCTTGTAAGAAAATTTTCTCTAAAAACCTTCTTTTTTATCTCAACTAGATCCGCATCCTCCATCTCTTTAACAAGAGTTTTTAGAAACCCTTCACCATTTTTTTCTATTTTAACATCCCCATCAAGAAAAAGAAGGATTTCTCCTTTTGAGCTTCTTACAGCTTCATTTAATGCGTTTACCTTCCCAAGTCTATGTCCATTAAAAATAAATCTAACATTTTTTACCTTTTTAGCTAGGCTTTTAGTTTTTTCTGTTGGCTCGTCAACCACAACAATAATCTCTTTAGGTTCATAATCCTCGGAGGATAGGCTTTCTAGTAAGGATTCAAGCATTTCAGACTCTTTGTAGATGGGTATAAAAATGCTTACCCTCAAATTTTTCATTAGAATTAACCCTCGACTTCATTAATTCGAGGGGTTGTTGTTTTTGTTTTAGCCCTTTAACCTAATAAAAGTTTTTTATTAGGGCTGCTCATAAAATTCTATGCTTAAAACTTTAAATCATCCTTAACATATATTTGGTTGAAAACCCTTATGGAGAATTGATAGTTATGTTTAAGATAGTTATTCCAGATTCAAAAACATGGAAAAATCTTATGAACGCTATTTCAACACTTATTGAAGAAGCAAGTTTTGATGTTACCCCTGATGGGATGAAACTAAGAGCTATGGATCCTTCTCATGTAGCTATGGTTGACTTTGAATATCCCAAAACAGCTTTTCACGAGTATGTTTGTTCTGAGCCAACTAAGCTTTGTGTTAATATAAGTGACATGTTAAAGCTTTTAAAAAGGGTTGAGTCCGGGGAATCTCTTGAATTATCCTTGGATACAGCTACAAGCAGACTTGTTATGAAGATTTCTGGGAAATATACCAGACATTTTTCTCTTCCGTTACTTCAACCTACCACAGCAGAAATTCCAACCCCAAAAATTAGTTTTGATGTAAAAGTTAAGTTGGATGCGGATAGTCTAAGTGATGCTATTGCTGATATTGCAGCTGTAAGTGAGCAGGTAAGGTTTGAAGCTAACCCTGAAAAACTTACCTTAAGTGGTGTTGGTGAAACTGGTAATGTTGTTATTGACTTCGAAAAGGATAGTAGTTCTGTTATAGAGTTTCAGGTTCAACAGGAGTCTAAAGCTCTTTATGGTATAAGTTTTCTTGAGGATATGGTTAAAGCTGGAAAAGCCTCCTCAAAAATTTCAACCATAGAATTTTCAACAGATAAACCTGTTAAAATAGACTTTGAGCTTCCTTTACAGGGCAAACTTACCTATTATCTGGCTCCAAGAATAGAGTAAAACTTTTTCTTTAACAAAAACTCGGTATATTTTGATGTTTAAAGAGGCTAAGCTAACATCCACTGACCTTGTAAAGTATCCTTTTACTGTTGAAGCTTTAAACTATGTTGAAAGAAAACTTGGAAGATTAGGTTTAGAGGAGCTTCTTAATCCAAACTATGAGCCAGTGATAGAAAGAGCTACTACACGAATAAAAGAGTCTGTTTTGACACCAATAAAAAATATTCCAACTTTAAAAAGGAGAGTTGAAGATGACAATGTTGAAATTTTATCTTTTCCTCTTGCCATCATTATGATGAAGCTTATTGATGACCCGTATTTTCAGAGAAGATTCGCTTTATTTGAAGCTAAGAAGGCTTCCCTAAATCTTGAGAATGAGGATGTTGAAAAGCTTTTAGAGATTGCTAGGAAAAGTTTTGGTTGGGAAATTTCTAAAGTTAACAAAAATTTTTCTGGAATGTTAAAAATACGTTTTACAGATTATCTAAAAAATGCTTCAAAGTTACGTGAGGATAAGTGGAAGCTTGTAAATCGCCATCTTGAGTATGGTGATGTTTATGTTACAAAAGCAGAAACTGCTAGACTTTTAGAAGAGGAGATAAAAAATCATATTCAGTCAAAAATTAGTGAAAAAGTTGTTTTGGAGCTACCAGAGCCAATTTTAAAAAAGGTTGAAGAACTTAAAGTTTTTCTTAAAGAGCAAAAAAAGACGCTTCCCGAAGAAACTTTTGGTAAAGTTGATTCTAAAGCTTTTCCGCCATGCATAAAAAACATTTACACAGATATTTTAAGCGGGAAAAATGTTCCTCATATTGGTAGGTTTACGTTGACAGCTTTTCTTGTTCAAATTGGTATGAGTATTGATGATATTGTGAAACTTTACACTTCAGCCACAGATTTTGACGAGAAAATTACTAGATATCAGGTTGAGCATATTGCTGGTCTTGTTGGCGGTAAGACAAGATATAAACCCTTAAACTGTGAAAGTATGCAAACTCATGGTTTATGTGTAGGAAAAGATAATCTCTGCCAGAAGGTTAAGAATCCTTTAACCTACTATAAAAAGGCTAGTAGAGGTAAAAGGGTAAAACATGAATCCTCTTGACTTTATCAGGGAAAAGTTCCGATTGTATTATCTTGAAAATGTGGATGAAATTAAAGCTCCAACTTTTGTTGAGAAAAGGGAGTTTGGCTTTATTCCCTTTAGAAAAGAAAAAACAATGATTAGACATAGAGGGTTTGAAAGCCAGAAAAAACTCCAAGATTTTATTAAAACCTTTGTTCCCTCAGATGCGTACTACTCCTCAGCCTACTATCAAAACCCGTCTGAGGAAAAAATGTCTGAGAAAGGTTGGCTTGGGGCAGACCTAATTTTCGACTTAGACTGTGACCATATTCAGACCTCCTGTAAAAAAGAACATGACAGTTGGGTTTGCTTAGATTGTGGTGAAGTCTTTAATAAGTCGATTAATAAGTGTTTAAACTGCAGCTCGGAAAAAATTGATGAAGAAAAGTGGGTTTGTGAAGAATGTTTAAATGCGGCTAAAAAAGAGGTTTTAAAGCTTCTTAAAATTTTTGAGGAAGATTTTGGTATACCTGAAAAGACTATTGGAATAGTTTTTTCAGGGCATAGAGGCTACCATATACATCTTGAGCATGAAACCCTAATTAAGCTTGGAGCTGACGAAAGAAAGGAGATAACAGATTATGTTACGGGTTTAGGGTTAAAATTAAGCATTCTTCAGTATTTAGATGTTTCAAAAACAGGGTGGTCTGGAAGACTAGCAAGAGCTCTTTACGACTTATGTTTAAAAAAACCTGAAGATTTAGAATCTCTTGGGTTAAGGGAAAAAACCATTAAAAAAATTGTTGAGAAAAGAGACCAAATCCTAAACTTATTATCTCTAGGTGGAGAAAAGGAAAAAGTTGAAAAAATACTTGGAAAATCTGTTTGGAAAGAAGTTTTTAAAGAAGCTTTCCAGGAGGCTTCTGTTCCTGTTGACACCGTTGTAACAACAGATGTTCATAGACTTATAAGGCTTCCATACACTCTTCATGGAAAAACAGGTTTAAAGGTTATTCCTCTAACCCTAGAAAAGCTTTATGAGTTTGACCCTCTAAATGATGCTTTAGCTTTCCCTATGGATGAAAAAGTAAGAGTCAGAGTTAAAAATGCAAAAAAAATTAAAATTGGTGGAGAAATATATGGCCCCTATAAAGATGATGTTATCAATTTACCTATGCCTGTAGCCTTATTCTATGTTTGTAGAGGTAAGGCTGTACCAGTTTAAGCTAGCTTAGGTTGAGGAGTAGATGTATAAAAAACTTTATGATGCTTGGTTAAAAGAAGAAGAAAAATCCGAAATTCAACCTTTACCAGAAGACTTCTTTAAAAATGTTTCTTCCTACCTTAAAGAGTTAAAAGTTGAGGTTAGAGGTTTAGATGAAAAGTCTTTAAGAGCAAAATTAAAACGTCAAGAACTAGAAAAGGCTGTTTGGCTTACCAAACGCCTAATAGAAAGAAGACTTAAAAAAATTGTTAAAAGTCTTTTTGAGGAGAAAAAGAGTATTTCCCAAAATAACCTAACAACAGAAGAAAAAAAGATTTATGGATATCTAGAAAAAGCCTTTAAGGGACTAGAAGAAATTATTGAGGGGATTCTTGAAGGAAAAGTTTCTAGTTCATTTTCCGAGGGGAAGGAAGAAAAAATTGTTTTAAGGTTTTTAAAGGAAACACCTTCTATGGTTGGAGTTGATCTAAAAGTTTATGGTCCATTTAAAGCTGAGGATGTGGTTTCTGTTCCACTTAAAAACATAGAAAGTCTAATTAAGCATGGGATAGCCAAAAAAATAAGCATCTAAATTGGGGTTTTAAACAAAAAGAATATTTAGACACAAAAACCTTAAACTAAAAGGAAAAGCTAGGAAATGGATGGGTGAGGAAAAATTAACCTTCCAAAAACACTTCGAACCTACTGTCCAAGATGTAAGACTCATACTGTTCATACAGTCTCAATCTATAGGAAGGGTAAGGATAGGGCTTTAGCTGCTGGAGCAAGACATCATGAGTGGGAGAAACATGGGTATGGTGGGCAAAAATATCCTGAGCTTAAAAGAACAGCTAAAACAACAAAAAAGGTTGTTGCTAAACTTACCTGTAAACAGTGTGGCTATATTTTACATAAGAAGGGTGTTAGACTAAGAAAGGCTACAATAAAAACATAGGTTAGGTGAAACTAGGATGGTTAGTCGGCTTAGGGAGTTAATTCCTCAGCCTAGAAGTAGTTTTATAAAGGTAAAATGCCCTGACTGTGGAAATGAACAAATAACCTTTAGCAAGGCTACTACAAGAGTTAAATGTAATGTTTGTGGGGCTACTTTAGTTGAGCCTTCAGGAGGAAAAGCCATAATTAAAGGAGGAGTTATTGAAGAGTTAGGTTAGCTTTAACAAAAAATTTTTAAGGGTTTAAAGTTGAGTGGAGAAGAATCTTCAAAAGGTTTCCCTGAAGTTGGTGAATTGGTAGTTGGAACTGTGGCTAGAATAACTGATTATGGAGCCTATATCAGCTTAGACGAGTATGGTGGAGTTGAAGGTTTACTTCATATTTCGGAGATATCTTCAGGATGGGTTAAAAATATAGAGGACCATATTCGTGAAAAACAAAAACTTGTTTTAAAGGTTTTAAGAGTTGATAGGGAGAAAGGACATATAGACTTATCTTTAAGAAGAGTTAGCAAAAAAGAAAAACAGGAAAAGATGGCTGAATGGAAAA
>CAZAHF010000038.1:0-11124 GCA_964484995.1 uncultured Candidatus Bathyarchaeia archaeon
TAACCTAATGACTTTTAACATTAAAACTTTTAGATTTAGTGGCTGGTGGACCGGCCGGGACTTGAACCCGGGACCTCCGCCTTGCGAAGGCGTCGTTCATTCCAAGCTGAACTACCGGCCCTTTTCTACTTTTCCCATCTGTTCTAGTTTTTATATGTTGGTTTTTGGCTATTTTAGTTTATGTAAGATTCAGTTAGACCTTTCTTTAAAGATACAGAACTCTAAAACAAAACTAATGTTATATACCCCTTAATGTTAAAGAGTTGACTATGAAGGTAGAAGTTTTTGGGAAAATTTTGGATTTAAAAATTCCCTTGGAATGTTTACAGGCGGTTTATAAACCAAAGGAAGTTAAACCATTAAAAAATGTAGAAAAAGTTGTTAAGGAAAGACTAAGAAACCCGATTAAGTCTGATTCTATTCAAGACCTTGCTAAAAAAGGAAAAAAGGTAGTGGTAATTGTTGATACTTGGCATAGGATGACACCAGTTTACCAAATTTTGCCCTCAATTTTAGATGAAATCTTAATGTGTGGTGTGGAAAAAGATGATATTTTAATAGTTATGGCTCATGGTGTTCATGCATCCCTAACAGAAGAAAATATGATCCAAAAAAAGCTGAGTAGAAAGGTTTACAGTAGATTTAAGGTTTTTGAGCATACAAGATTTGATAAAAATGTTAAATTTGACTTTGTTGGTTTTTCAAGTTTTGGTAACCCTATATGGGTAAATAGAATTGTGGCTAAAGCTAACATAAAGATTGGTGTTGGTGGAATAGGTTTAAACCCTATCTCAGGATATAGTGGTGGAGGGAAAATAATACTGCCTGGTGTTGCAGACTATTACTCGTCATGTTTAAACCATAAGATGAGTTTGGCTGAAAACCCAAGATATGGTGAGGTTAATCATCCGACAAGAAAGGAGATGGATGAAGTTGTAGAAATGATTGGTTTGGACATGATTGTTAATGTTTTACTTAATTCGAATGGAGTTATAACGGACATTTTTGTAGGTCATCCCGTTGAAGCCTATGAGAATGGAGTTAAAACCTACCAAAAACAAAATGAACCTTTAAAGGAAGTTAAAAAAGCAGACTTAACATTAATGGTTCAAACATCTCCAACAAAACCAGAAATTGTTCCTGCGTATCCACCGAACTTTTTCTCAGCTATGGATGCCATAATTAAAGCTGGAATGCTTACTAATGAAGATGGATTTATAATTTTAGACTATGAGTGTTTAAGCGGTTTCTTCCATAAAAACTGTCCAAGCTGCAAGGTATGTCAAGCCTATATTTTAAATGCTGCTAAATCCAAATCATCTACAGATGTTCTCCAAATGGTTAGCAGAGAGAAAATTCGTGGCTGGATTGGTCCCCTTATCTATTGGATGAGTAAAGTTAAAGAAAAAATAAGAAGATTTGTCTGGGTTAACTCGCTGATTGACAAGGATCTAAAAAAGATGAACTATGATGTAGAGAAGAATGTAAGCAAAGCTTTAACAAAGATTCTTAGGGATAACAAAAAAATAACAGTAAACATAGCTACACATAATATTCCCTTAACCTCAAAAATTAGGCTCTAAGTCTAACCTATCCCTATTGAAGACCATGCAAAACTCTTTTTATATCCTCTCTCTTTTCTATTTCTTCCGGTTTTCCCTCAAAAATTATTGAACCTCTTTCAATTACATAGACCTTATCCGCGATTTTTGATATATAGTAAGCTTTTGAGTCTGTTACTAAAATTGGAATATCAAATCTCTCTCTTATCTTCTTAATGTTTTCCAGCAGTCTTAATGCAACAATAGGAGCTAAACCTTCAAAAGGTTCATCTAAAATTAGGATTGATGGATGGGTTGCAAGTGCACGTGCTATAGATAACATTTTTTGTTCGCCGCCGCTAATAAGAGTACCCTTCCTAGTCTTATACTTTTTAAGCTCTGGGAAAACAGCATATATATCTTCTAACACCTCATTCTCCTTTATATTTCGACCAGTAACCCATAAGGGTAGTTTAATATTCTCTTCAACCGTTAACTCTGAAAAAATTTGTCTATCTTCCGGAGCATAACCTATTCCCATTCTTGCAACTATATGAGAAGGCTTGTTTGTTATTTCACTGTTTTTAAAGACTATTTTTCCTTCAGCAACCTTCATTAAACCCATTATGCTTTTTAGGGTTGTTGTTTTTCCAGCCCCATTACGACCAATTAAACCTACAACTTCTCCTTCACTAACATTAAGAGAAACACCCTGCAAAATATGAGATTTTTCAATGTAAACATGGATTTTGTCTACGGTTAGTATATTGGTCATCCACCCATCACCAGACTTTTAACAAGACTTAACTTTTCAACTTCCTCTGGTTTCCCGTCTGCAATTATTTTTCCTTCATGCATAACAATTATCCTATCAGAATAGTTAAAAACTATGTCCATATCATGCTCAACTATTACCGTAGTAATTCCGTCCTTTTTTACTGTTGATGTAATTATATCCATAACTCTATTCCTTTCATAGACACTTAAGCCGCTTGTAGGTTCATCAAGTAGAAGAATTTTTGGTCTTAAAGCATATGCAATAGCAACATCTAAAAGCTTTTTATCACCATGTGGAAGATCTCTGGCTAACATATCCTTTTTATCAGAAAGAAGAAAACGTTCACAAATCTCTTCACATTCCTCACTAACAGACTTAAACTTTTTTACTGAAGACAGAAGCTTCATACCTAAATTTTTTCTTAAAATACAGCATGCTCTTATATTATCATAAACAGTAAGATTACCGAAAAGTTGTACAAGTTGATAGGACCTAGCTATCCCCATCTTAACTCTTTCCGTCATAGGTTTTTTTGTTATCTCCCTTCTCTCAAACATTATTTTTCCTTCATCAGGAAAGAGAGTTCCACTAATAACGTTTACTAGAGTTGTTTTTCCAGCACCATTTGGACCTATTATTGAAATTAATCCTTTGTCTATTTCAAGATTTACATCGTCAATAGCATGAATCTCACCAAAAGACTTTTTTACTTTTTCTAGGGATAGGAGAACCATTAAGGTACACCTCTCACCCCTCTTCTTACCAGACCCACTATTCCTTCTCTAAACATTAAAGCAAAAAACACTATTATAATGCCTAATACAAGTTGCCAGTATATTAACTCTGCAATGAGGTGATCCTTTATGAATGTATATATTAATGCACCAATAATTGGTCCTAAGAAAGAGGTATACCCTCCAAGTAAACACATGAATATAGCTTCTCCAGAAACATGCCATCTTAGAATATCAGGAACTATGTGACCATAAAGTGGCACAACCAGTGCACCTGCTACCCCAGCATAAACTCCTGCAATTATAAACGTTATCCATTGATATCTCCTAATTTTAACACCAATGCTCTCTATCCTGGTTGGATTATCTCTTATAGTTTGAATTATGAGTCCAAAGGGAGAATGTGTAAGCCGCCAGAGAAATAAGACAGAAATTAGAAAAACTATGAGTACAAGGTAATAGTAGACAACAGTATTCAGAGTATTCGTCCAGAGTAGTGGTAGATAAGTTATGCCTAAGCCATCAGTACCGTTTGTTAACCATTTTAATTTTATAGCCAGAAAGTATAGAAGTTCTCCTATGGCCAGTGTAAGTATAGCAAAATAAAACTCTGTATATTTAACACAAATATAACCAAAACTTGCTGCTAAAGCAGTAGCAACAGCTACTGCTGTTAAAAACAGAATTGGCATCGAATCTATGCCTAAATGGTGATAAAGTAACACCACCACGTATGCTGCAGTGCCAAAGTATGCTGCTTGACCAAAGGATAGGAGTCCTAAGTATCTAAAGAGAAGATTAAAACTCATTGCAAAAATAGCCATAACAAGTGAAAGTGCTAAAAGATAGGTATTATGTCCCGGAAAAAGGTGAGGTGCAAAGATTAGGATTAAAACAAAGACTACGGTGACAACTTTACTTTTTTCGGTTATCCTTAGTTTTTCTATTCTAATAATATTCTTCATCCAAACAAACCCCTTGGTCTAAATATGAATACAATAATAACTACCAAATAAATTATGAAAAGCACAAGCTCTGGGAAGAAAACAACACCAAAAGACCTTAAGATTCCCATTATTAGTGAGGTTAGAAAAACTCCAGGTATACTTTTAAGTCCACTAACTATTATAACAGCAAAAGCTAAAATTACCATTTCGACAGCCAAACCTGGTAAGGCAACAAGCATAGGTATTGTTATACTCCCACCCAATCCAGCTAAAACTGCCCCTATTAAGAAAACTAAACTAAAAACTTTTTTTGTATTTACTCCAAGTGATGCAGCCATAAACCTATTCTCAGTAACAACTCTAATTATCTTACCAGTTTTTGTTTTCCCTAGTAAGTAGGTTAAAAATATAAGTGCGAGTAGACCTGTTCCTATAACCAAAAACGCGTAGATTGGGTATTCAAACCCCAGTATTTTTATGGTTCCCAAGTAAGCGTAAGGTTGAGGTGCTGTATATGATGTTGTTCCCCATATAAGCCTAAAAATATCCTCAAAAATTAAAACCAAACCAAACGTAAGTAAAAGTTGGTAAACATGCTCCCTCTCATATATTGGTCTAAATAAGGAAACCTCAAGACCCAAACCTATTATTCCTACTATTACTGCTGGAATAAGTAGAGCAAGATACATGTAGACTGGTACTCCCGTATCAGCAACAAGAATGACGAATGTGCCACCAAGATAAGCTCCTAGAGCAAAAAAGCTTCCGTGAGCTATGTTAAGTATACGCATAGCACCAAATGTAAGAGCTAATCCTGCTGAAATTAAAAAAAGAATAGAAGCAAAAAAAATTCCATTTAGGATATATGCAAGCATTCTTGACCTCCAGCTCTTTACTTCTTCCATGTCATTATCCAGTCTTTTGCACTCATACCTGGTGGAGGTAGAGACTCTGCTGGATCTATCACCGTTATTGGTTCTATAATTGGGCAATCATATTCAGGTACATGTTTAGTTAATCCCATGAATTGTCTACTTGTCCATTGATGGTCTTCGGGTCTAAAGAATCCATGACCTGCAAGCGCATTGAAACCCATTCCTTCAAGCTCCTCAATTATTTGCTCGGTTGTTGGGTATTCACCAAGCTTCTCGTAGGCTCTTTCAACTGCGATTTTATAACCCATTATAGTTACATATGCGTTTTGTGGGTTGTAGGTTAAGTATTTACCAGTTTTAGCTATAAACTTCTTTACATGTTCACCATTTATTGGGTATCTTTCATGTGGCGGCCATAAGAACCAGTAATGGGCACAGTGAGCTAGAACACCTTCAGGTACCTCCTCCTTGGTTAGCATAGGTACATCTGAATTGAGAGCAGTGATTGCTGGTTTAGTATTTTTATAGAACCCCATACCTAGAGCTTGTTTGTTGAAGACTATAAAGTCTCCAGCAAAAAGGTTAACAATAGTTACATCAGGTTTTATATCGTTTATCTTTGTAATATAAGATGTATAATCTTTCTCACCAACAGCAGGATATAAGTCTAAAACAACCTTAGTACCGGGTATCAAAGCATCTAATGCCTCTTGCTGCATCGCTGACTGATCTCTTCCCCAAGCATAGTCTGGACTTATAATAGCTACTGTAGAAACATCAGGATAATACTTTTTTATAGATAAGACTATTGCTATTGCAGACTGAGAGTCGGGTTGTGCTATTCTAAAATTGTATTTTGGTTTTGGAACCTTTTTCAGGAAAAGCTCAACAGTCCAGACGTCTCCATGAAAAGTTAAGGTTTTCATTTCCTCAGCGAGGGGTGCTATAGCTAAACCAAAACCACTACCACCAGTCTCAAATATTAAGTCAACCTTCTCCTCTGTAACAAGACGTTTATATTCTCTAACACAAACATCAACTGAAGGATGGTCTATAGAGATAATTTCAACTTTCCTACCTAAAATTCCTCCAGCTGCATTAATTTCTTCAGCTAAAATTTCTGCTGAGGGAATACCTTGACCTAGGAAAAAGCCGTATGGGCCTGTTGCCCAAGCCATAACTCCTATTTTTATTGGCTCTTTAGGTATAGGTCTTTTTGGCGGTGGTTTGTACACTACTTTTTCTACAGGTTTTTCTACAACCTCCACCTTTTTAGGAGCTGCAAGATAACCTCCTACACCAGCAACTGCACCACAAATAACACCAGTAGCAATATATTTTAACGCAGTTCTTCTACCAGTTTTTACTTCGCTCACCTTTTAAAAACCTCCAAAAATTTTCTTTACACCATCCCTTTCATTAGGTTATAAGAGTCACCTATATATAACTTTCCTTAAACACTATACAGCTTAATAAAAAATAGAAAGAAAAAAGAAAATTATTTGAACATTTGTCTTTTAAAGGTTATTATATAATCTGTAACTCCTTTTTCTATATTGTAGATGGGGGCCCAACCTAACTCCTTTTTTGCACGACTTATGTTAAAAAGGGTGTGGTATAAGTCTAGGTTTCCAGGTTCTACTTGGATAGAGGCCTCAGGAATAATTTTTTTAACCTGTTCAGCTATTTTACGTGGAGTTGTAACTTCACCACAAATATAGAAAATCTTATGCTCTAATTTTTTTGCTTGTAAAGCCAAGAAAAGAGCATTAGCAACATCCTTAACGTATACAACGTTTAACTCCCAGTCGCCTAAAGGAACTTTTACAGGTTTTCCTAAAACAGGATTCTCTACAACATCAACAATTGCTGCAGCTGTTAAACCCCCACCTCTAGCCCTACCATACCCATAAACAACACCAAACCTTAACCCAATAAATTCAAGCCCAAATTTTTCATTGTAATATGTGGCTAAATCCTCGTTTAATACTTTAGCGGTACCATACAGAGTTTTTGGTTTACGTTCATCATCTTCATCTAAAACTTTTCCTCGATAATAACTAGGAGGACCGTTAACAGCAATAGAACTGGCATAGACGATTTTATCTAGGTTGAAGATTTTTCCAATCTCAAAAACATTAGCTGTTCCTTCACAATTAATTTTTATCCCTTTTATAGGTTCTTGTTCTGAAGCAGGGGGAAGATAGAAGGCTAAGTGAACTATACGGTCAACCTTATAGGTTTTAACAGTCTCCTTAAGTTTTTCAAAGTCTAAGATGTCTCCTTGAATCAAGGTAACCTTATCCTTAATATCGTTTATTCGGGTAAGGTTCGGTAAAAGATCATAAAGAATAACATCTTCTCTTGTTTCATTTACAAGTTTTCTTGCAAGATAAGAACCAATAAAACCAGTCCCTCCAGTTATTAAAATAACCAAAATATTTCACCTGAAACGGCTTAATTTAATAAAAAGGTTTTTAAAGTTTCTTTTCTTTAACGTATTTCTCTACTGATTCAACTGTTTCTATTTTTCTAAATTTATGAGCTATAGCTTTCATTTCATCTGGTAAGATAAACCTAAGTTTAACAGGAACATCTAAAGCTTTTTCAAGTTCTTCTTCAACCTCATCTTTTAAGGTTGCCAAGTTTTTTGCAATTTTTTCATCATAGGTTACCTCTATTACAGCTATATCCTGAGGTTGTTTTACTTGTTTTACCATACGATAATTTTGTAGTTCTAGTTCTGGATGACGCCAAAGAACATTTTCTACACTTCTAGTAAAAACAAGTTTACCGTTAACATTTAGAGTGAAACCCATCCTTCCAAGAAACCTAAGCCTTATATGAGTTGAACCACAAGGACATTTTTCAAAGGTATACTGGACATAGTCATCAAGCATATAGCGTAAATAGGGCATAGCCTTAAACCTTAACGGAGTTACAACCCAACACCCTATACCCTCTTTCTCCTTCACGGGCTCTTTGGTTATTGGATCTATAACTTCAACATAGAAGAAGTCTTCTGCTATATGTTGACCCCATGACTGATCCTGACAAGCATAGGTTGCAAGCAGAACATCATTTGTTCCACCATTATCAATACATATGGCTCCCCAGTATTTTTCAAAAACCTCTTTACCCGCCTCAGTTAGGATATCGCCAGGAGGACTTACAGACTTTAATTTTGGAGAAATATCCTTAAACTTTTCTCCTTTACTTCTCATTATCTGGGTCATTTTTAGGATTCCGCTATAACCAGACCAAACTGTTGTTGGTTTTATTAGTTTAAGCATAGGGTAAACTTCCTCTATCATAAAGACATAACCATCTCTTTTGAAGGTTGCAGCACCAATAAGCTCTCTACAAGCATAATCACAAAGCCAAGTCCAAGCGTTAAACCAATAGAAAAGTAGAGCAGCACGATCTCCTTCCCTTATTCCAAGCTGCCAAGCCATTCTTGCAAACTGGTCTAAGGTATGCTTCCAATCCTCTCTTGTTACACCTATAAAGGTTGGAATTCCGGTGGTTCCGGTGCTTGCTGTTATATGCCATGGCTCCGCTGCAAGAACCCCACCCCAAGGATCTTCAGGTGTTTGGTAAGGCCTAAGATGCTCATCCTTGTTAAAGGTTGGAATTTTCTTTGAGAAATCTTCAAGGTCTTTAATATCTGAAGGTTTTACTCCAGCCTCATCCATTCTTCTTCTAAAGAATTTTGTGTTGTTATAGGCATTTTCAACCTGTAGCTTTATAAGTTCAGTTTGAATTTCTCTGATTTCATCCCTGGGCATTGTTTCCATTTCATAATTCCAAAGTTTTTCTGTGGGTTTTGGTGGTTTTTCTTGAAGCTTAATCTTTTTCCAAACACTCATGATTTTTAACCTCGCTTAAGGCTTAACTGATTATACTTAATTTAGGCAATTACTAATTTTACTAAGGTTTGGGGAATCCAAGAAAAACTAGCTAAAAACTGCTATATAAAACATTGTTAAAGCTTTTAAAGCCCAAGGGAAGCTGCTATTCTTTTTAACCCCTCTAAAGCTATCTCAAAAAATTTTTCTTTTGAAAGACCTATCTCTTCACATACTAATATCCTGTTTCTGTCTATGTTTCTTGCAAAATCTTTTTGTTTAAACTTTTTTTCTATAGTACTAACCTTTACCTCTTCAAGTTTTTTGTTTGGCATAACAAGAGCACATGCAACAATTAAGCCTGAAACAGCATCAGATGCTATTAAGGCTTTTTCCATCCTTGTTTTTGGCTGAAAATTTGTGTAGGTAAAATTATGAGCTTTTATAGCTTCAATGATCTCTCCTGGTACGAGGTCTCCCAAGATTTTTTCAGCTTCTAATCCGTGAAGCTGAGGATTATTTTCTGTTTTTTCAAAGTCTATATCGTGAAGTAAACCAGTTAACCCCCAAAGCTCCTCATCTTCCTTAAAGTAGTTTGCTAAACTTCGCATGATAGCTTCAACAGCTAACATATGGTAAAAAATATTTCTTCTTTTAACATTTTGCTTAAGCAACATTAATGCTTCTTCTCTGCTTAACATAGGAGACACCAAAAAGGTTAAAAATTCTTTTTACTGTTCAGGTATTTTCTCCACAAATTCAAGTTCTCTTATCGCTTTAACTGGAGCTACCTTTTTGTTTACAAAACTCATAAGCTCTTCAACACTAACCTTTTCCCTATACTCTTCCTTTAAAACCACGTATGCTTTAGGTATTTCACCAACATCAGGTTTTGGAACACCAACAACTTTACACTCCTTGACTGCTGGATGTTGAGACAGGAAATATTCAAGGTCTCTTGGGAAGACTGGATAACCTTTATATTTAATCATTCTCTTTTTGACACCCATAAAGTACAGCATCCCGTTCTCATCCATTTTAGCAAGGTCGCCAGAGTAAACCCATCCATCTCTAATTGCTTGTTTTGTATCTTCCGGAGAAATGTATCCTTTCATTGTGGAAGGACTTTTAATTATTAGTTCACCAGTTTCACCTACACCCAGCTCTCTTTTTCCTGTTTCAGCATCAACAATTTTAACATCCACGTTACACACTGGAATTCCAATTGAACCATAAACTCTATGGTTTAACGGTACACTTGTTACCCATGGACATTCAGTCATACCATAAACTTGAAGCATTGGAATTCCAAGACTCTCATACTTATTATGAATTTCTTTTGGTAATGGTGCACCTCCAGAAACACACCATCTAACACTTTTAAGTGTGTCTTTTGTAAAGTTTGGGCTTTCAGCAAGTCTTATAAACATTGGTGGAGCTCCTATACAGTTTGTTATTCCATACCGTTTTATTGCCTTTAAAACTTCTTCAGCATCAAAACGTTTTACTAAAACCATGGTTCCACCAGTATAGGCTGCAATAAGGAAAAGTCCAATTCCAAATATATGTCCCAAAGGTAGAACAATTATTCCTATATCATCTTCTTTAATCTGAAGGAAGACTGCTGGTTGAATAGTCATAGCAAGTAAACTATGGTGTGTATGTAAAACTTGTTCTGTTCTACCAACTATACCAGCATAGTAAAGGATTAAAGCAACATCCTCCTTTGGGTTTATCTTAACATTCGGGGGAGTGGCTGAATATTCTTTTAACAGTGTCTGAAGCTGATAGGTCTTCGGCAAAGGATTTTCAACAGGGTTAACAACGATCTTGTTTACATCAATTTTTTCCAGAGTTTTTCTTTCTCTCTCATAAACTTCCTTGTCTGTGATTATTACTTTAGGCTGACAATCTTCTAGCTGGTAGAGAAGATCTTCACTCATACTTAATGCATCTAAGGCTACAACACTTGCACCAGTCTTTAACACTCCAAAAAAACATTTAATCCATTCTGGAGAGTTAAACATAACAATAGCTGCTTTATCATTTTTACCTAAACCCATATTGCTCAAGGCATTAGCAAATTTATCAGAATCCTCATCAAACTCTCGATATGGCATTTTTTTATCTTCATATATGATAAAACTTTTATTAGGAAACTTTTTAGCAGCCTGTCTTAAAACCTCATGAAGAGGAATTTCTGGAATCTCTACAGTTTTAGGAACACCTTCAGGCCAAACTTTATACCATAGTTTTTCCGTCATTAAACCACCAAAACATAGTTTAAAAATATAGTCTTAAAAAACTTTGGATTATCAAGTTTTATAGCCAAAATACTTGGAGTATATTAACGGCTATTAACGGTTCCTACCTTACTAAAGAGTTAAAGCTACGTTTTCAA
>CAZAHF010000039.1:0-11029 GCA_964484995.1 uncultured Candidatus Bathyarchaeia archaeon
TGATTCAGGATAAGATTAAAGAACATAATCTTAACAGGGTTATTGTCGCCTCATGCAGCCCAAAAGTTCATGAAGCAACCTTTAGAAGGGTTGTTCAGGAAGCTGGTTTAAACCCCTACTATTTTGAGCATGTAAACATTAGGGAACAATGCTCATGGAGTCATATGAAAGACGATATAAAAGAGAATACAAAAAAGGCTACCGACCTTGTGCGTGGAGGAATTTTTAGAGCAAGATACCTTGAACCCTTAGAGGAGGGTAGGGAAAAAGCCTATAAGGCTGTTCTTATTGTTGGGGGAGGAATAGCAGGTATATCTGCAGCCTTAACTCTTGCCGAGTCAGGCTACCAAATCTACATGGTTGAAAAAGAGCCAAGTATAGGTGGCCATATGGCTATGTTTGGAAGAGTTTTTCCTACCATGGATTGTGCTCAGTGTATACTTACACCTAGAATGGCTGACTGTGCAACTAACCCAAACATTAAGCTTTACACTTATTCTGAAGTTCTTGAGGTAACAGGTTCTCCCGGAAACTTTCATGTTAAAGTTTTAATGAAGCCAAGATATGTTGACCCTGAAAAATGTCGTGGTTGTGGAGCATGTGCAGAAAAATGTCCTTGGTTTAAACCCTCAGAGTTTAATCTTGGCTTAAACATGAGAAAAGCTATTTATAGACCGTTTCCTCAAGCAGTTCCGAATATTTATCTTATAGACCCTGAAATTTGTGCATATATTAAGACCGGAAAATGTGGTATCTGTCAAAAGGTTTGCCCTACAGGAGCAATAAACTTTAATGATAAAGAGAAAATTGTTGAGTTTGATGTTGGAGCAATAATTGTTGCAACAGGCTATGACCTTATAGACATTGAGGAAAGATACCCTGAGCTTGGTTATGGAAGATATCCTGAAGTTGTTACAGCTTTACATGTTGAGAGGCTGCTTTCTTCAACAGGTCCAACTGGCGGATATTTAAAGGTGCCAGGAGACCCAAAAAAACCTAATGAGTGGAGAGAGGCAAGAAAGATAGCCTACATTTCATGTGTAGGTTCAAGAGATCCTCATAGAGGTGTACCTTACTGTAGTAAGGTTTGCTGTATGTATACGCTTAAACAAGCAAAACTGATTAAGGAGCTCTTTCCTGAGGTTGATGTTTGGTATTATTATATCGATATTAGGGCTGCTGGTAGAGGCTATGAAGAGTTTTATGAGGATGTTCAGAAAGCAGGGTTAAATCTTGTTAGAGGAAAAGCTGCTGAAGTTTATAAGTCCAAAAACGATGGAAAACTAATTGTTAGAGCAGAAGATACCTTGCTTGGAATGGTTTTTGAAAATGATTTTGATATGGTCATCCTGTGTCCAGCTCTTACCCCTAATAAGGGGTTAAACGATATTGTTCAAAAGTTAAAGATTCCCATTAGTGTAGACGGCTTTATAACTGAGAAGCATCCAAAGCTTAATCCTGTAAGCACCTTAAAAGAGGGAATATATGTTTGTGGTTGTGCTGTTGCACCAAAAGATATTAGAGATAGTGTTTCTGAGGCTTGGGGGGCTGCAGCAAAGGTTAATGAGTTTCTTGGTGAGGGTGAGGTAAAGATAAAACCTGAAAAGGTTCAGGTTAACCTAGACCTATGTAATGGTTGTGGTAAATGTGTTGAAATCTGCCCTGTTGAGGCGATAAGGCTTGAGAATGGTAAGGCTGTGGTTGATGTTTATGCTTGTAATGGTTGTGGTGCATGCATCCCGGAATGTGAAACTGGAGCATTAGACCTAAAAAACTCAACAGAAAAACAGTTATATGCACAAATTGAGGGAATTCTGAAAGAGAAAACAGATAAACCAGTAATTTTGGCTTTTCTAGATGATGAGACTGCCTACACAACAGCAGACCTACTAGGTTCTACAAGAGACTTTTATCCAACTTCAATCCGAATTGTTCGTGTACCGTCCTCTGCAAGGGTTGGCTTAAAACATATTCTTTATGCTTTTGCTCATGGTGCAGACGGTGTGCTTTTAGCTGATGGTGGTGAAGGTTCAGGCTCCTATCCTGGAGTTGCAAAAATAACAGAAAAAAGACAACGTGAATATAAGGGGCTTATGAGAAAATATCGGATTGAGCCTCTACGTTTACGCTCCACCGAAGTATACATTTCAGCACCAAGATTCCTAGGTGAAGTCTTTAGAGTTTTTGCAAGCACCATAGAGGAGAGAGGAAAACTTTCAGACCAAGTAAGAGAAAAAATTAAAGCAGAACTTAAACAAAAAACAGCCTAAAAAAATAAAACTTTTAATTTCTTATTTTAAGTGTCAGTTAAGTTAGTTAAAGATAAGTTCTAACCATTAAAATTATGGTATTAGTTTTGTGGTTTCACTTATGGTTTGGAGACTTCTTGATGTTGGAATAGTTGACGGGCCGACGGGCACCTCTATTTTTGAGGCTGTTGGAATAAAATGTTCTAGGGGAGTTTCACCTAACACAATAATTTTTTGGAGAGTTAATCCTCCATGTGTCTATTTAGGCTACCATCAACTTGTGGAAAAGGAAGTTAACCTAGAAAACTGTGAAAAACTAGGTATTAAGGTTGTTAGAAGAATTTTAGGTGGTGGGTGTGTATACTGCGATAAAAACCAGCTTTTATACTCTATAATTGTGAATACAAGACGCTCAAACATTCCGTGTAGAATGGAGAACGCATACAAAAAAATTCTTGGAGGAGTTGTTTTAGCTTTAAAAAAGCTTGGTTTAGAGGAGGTTTACTATGAGGAAAAGCTTAATGCTGTGGTTGCTAATGGAAAAAAGATTTCTGGTAATGCTGGACTACTAGATAGCAACCTTATAATTGTTAATGGAAGTTTTCTCTTAGACTTTGACTATAAGTCAATGAGTAAACTTCTTTTAAATCCAACAAAAAATCTCCCGGGAAACCCAAAAAAACCAGAGGATGGACTTACTCATCTTAAAAGAGAACTTAACAGAGAAGTTAATTTTCAAGAGGTGAAAAAGGCTTTAAAAGAGGGTTTTGAGGAGGCCTTAAACATAAAACTTAGAAAAGGTAGTCTAACCAACAGTGAGCTGTATTTAGCTTCAAAATTAAAACCAAAATACTTATCTAGGGAATGGATTTTTCTTATGGATCTAAAACATAAAAACATGGTGAAAAAGAAAGCTTGAAAATTTCTTCTGAGGCTTTAGCTTTAGCAAAAAAAATTTTTAAAAGCAAAAACAAAGACTTTTTAGAGAAAGTTTTTTCTGAGGCTAGAAGTTTAGCCGACAAAAATTTTGGTAAAAAAATAAACTTTTATTTTACGTCAAACTTCTTTCCTCCAATTTCGGTTACAGGTACAGGATGCGCCCTAAACTGTCTTCATTGTCAACATAAGCTTTTAGAGATGATGGTTCCAGCAAAAACACCTAAAGACCTTATGAAACAGTGTCTAAGTTTTTGGGGGATGGGTGTTAAAGGGATACTGCTTAGTGGCGGCTGCCAATCAGACTTCACAGTCCCACTAGAAAAGTTTACAAAAACAATAAGAGAGATTAAAAAGAAGACAGGCTTATTTATTTTAGCCCATACTGGTTTACTAGCTTTTGAAAAAGCAAAAAAACTTGTGGATTGCGGTGTTGATGGTGTTGCATTAGATGTTGTTGGTTCACCTGAAACAACAAGGAAGGTTTATGGAGTAAAAATTGAGAAGAAAAAGTTTGTTGAAAGCCTAATTTCAGCTAAAAAAGCTGGGTTTAAGGTTATCTCCCCCCATGTTTGTGTTGGCTTACACTTTGGAAAACTTAAAGGTGAACTTGAAGCCCTAAAAATTATAGGTTCTATCAAACCAACAACGGTTGTTATTACGGTGCTTATGCCTTTACCTGGAACACCCATGGGTGATTTCTTAGTTAACCCTCTAGATGTTGCAAAAATTGTGGCAGCTGCAAAACTTTTGTTTCCAGATGTTCCAGTAACTCTTGGATGTGCTAGATCTAAGGGGAGGGTTAAAGAGGAAATTGAGAAGCTTTCTGTTAAGGCTGGAGTTACAAGTATAGCTATGCCAACCAAAAAAACCTATGAAACTGTTAAAAAATCTGGGTTTAAAGTTGAGTTTTATGGGGCTTGTTGTGCTGTTCCACCACAACCAAGGTTTAGGCTAAAAAAGACTGTTTTATCTAGATTAGGATTCCAATAAACACACCAACAACATAGTAGCATACAACATTTATCGAGATCCATCCAAAAACAGAAAAAATAAACTTGTAAGACTTGTTTTTTGCCCACTCCCAGGTTGCAACTTTAGGATATTTTTTTGCTAAAAAGGCCTCAGAAGGTATTGCTACAATCCAACATAAAACCAAAACTATTAAAGCAAAAATTTTTCCTAGGAAGAATTCTGCGAAAAAGCCTACAAAGAGGTAGGCTAAATGTTCAGCTTGAGCTAAAAGCTTTTTTCTCTTTGACATATATGCAAGGAAAGGGAAAACATAGTCTATTCTTCCAGTTAAAATATAGTAAAAGTCAAATATTGGAAGATTTGCTAGAAGCTTTTCAATTGTTAGGTGCATTGGTCTCAACTAAACTTTTATTCTACCTAAACCTATTTTTTAAGATTAAGAAATCTAAAGCTGTTTGTAGTGGTTTAATGGGTCAGTCAAACCCAAAGCTGGTTAGAGTTTCACTTGGAACAGCAACTGTTTTAGGGTTAGATTTAACTATCTTAAGAGAAAAACCTACAACAGCCTATCTACAAACCTACTGGGATGGTAGATGTACTGCAAATTGTAAGTTTTGTGCTCAGTCAAGAGAAGCAAACGCAGAGATGTTTAAAGTTGCAAGAGCTCTTTATCCAGCATACCCAACCCAAAAAGTTTTAGAAGCCCTAAAAAAGGCTTGGATTAATGGAAAAATTAAGAGGGTTTGTTTTCAAACAGTAAACTATCCTAGGATGCTTAAAGACCTTAAAAGTCTTGTTAAACAGGTTAGACTTATTTCGGAAAAAATTCCAATCTCAACATCAACCCATGCAATTCCAAAAAAAGAGTTAGAAGAACTTAAAAATGCTGGAGCAACAAACATGGTAATCCCTCTTGATGCATGTTCAAAAAGAGTTTTTGATAAGATTAAGGGTGTTAAAGCTGGAGGACCCTACAGGTGGGAGACACATTGGAAAGCTTTGGAAGATGCACTTAAAATTTTTGGTTCGTGGAATGTTGGAACCCACCTAATTCTCGGACTTGGAGAAACAGAATTTGAGGCAGTTCAGATATTCCAAAAATTGTATGAGAAAAAAATTTATTGTGGCTTGTTTGCGTTTACACCAATAGCCGGAACACCCCTCCAAAACTTAAAAAAGCTACCTATAGAAAGCTATAGGCTTCTCCAACTTCTTTACTACCTAATTTTCTCTGGGGAGTTAAAGGTTGATGATGTTAAGTTTAGCGGGGAAGGTTTGGTTGTTGACTTTAGCTACGAAAAAAAGAAAATTCTTAAACTAATAGATTCTGGAAAACCTTTTCAGACTGTTGGCTGTCCAAACTGTAACAGACCTTTTGCAACGGAATCTCCAACAGAAATTTACAATTATCCTGGATCTCTAAGAAAAGAGGAAGTTAAACTTGTAAAAAAACAGTTGGCTAAAAGAATAAGCTGGTTAAGATGAAAGATTCTCAAGAAAAAGTTTTGGAAAAGGCTTCTAGAGGTTTAGGTCTTAACTTTAGGGAGGCTTATCTGCTTTTAGAGGTTAAAAATAAAGATTTTGATAGGCTTCTTCAAGCGTCATTTAAGCTTTTTCTTAGGAAAACTGGTGGTGTTATCCGTTTTTATGAAAATGCTTTCCCACCAGTTTCAGTTACTGGTTTTGATTGTGAATTAAACTGTAACCATTGTTATGGGTATTATCTTAAGCATATGATACCTGCAAAAACCTCAGAAAAACTTGTTAAGGTTTGTGAGAAGCTTTATAGGAGCGGTATTAAAGGTGTTTTGTTAAGTGGTGGAAGCCGAAAAGATGGAACGGTTCCCCTAGACCTTTTCTTAGATGCCATTAAAATTATTAAGAAAAGATTTGGTTTATGGATTGAAGCACACACAGGCCCTATAAACTATAAATCTTCTTTTCTACTTTCTAAGGCTGGTTTAGACGCAGTATTACCTGATGTTGTTGGAGATTCTGAGACTGTTAGAGAGGTTTACGGGTTAAGCCTTAAACCAAAAGATTATGCTTCTATGTTGAATGGAATGGTTAAAGCTGGAATAAGAAATATTTCTCCTCATGTTTGTGTTGGCTTACACTTTGGAAAACTTAAAGGTGAACTTAAAGCTTTGGAAATAGTTTCAAGGTTTAATCCGTCAGTTGTTGTTTTAACAGTTTTTATTCCAACTAAGGGAACACCAATGGAAAAGTTTTCTCCACCAAAACCTGAAGACGTTGCAAAAATTGTTTCTATAGCAAACCTAATGTTTCCAAAAACACCAGTTTCACTTGGATGTGTAAGACCTGGAGGAACTTATAGGAATCTTGTTGATAGGTTGGCTGTTAAAGCTGGTGTTTCAAGAATAGCTGTTCCTTCAAAAAGTGCTTTTGATGAAGCAGAAAAACTTGGCTTAAAAATAAAAGTTTTCCATGAGAATATGTGTTGTTGTGTAGAGAAACCTGAAACCTTAAAAACCTTAAAATAGCTTCTTGGTTGTCTAGGTTATTCTGAGAACAACTAGTGTCAAAGTGTGGGGTTAAGAATTGGTTGTTGTTGAAGACTTCGTTTTTCCTGATGAGCTTCTCTATACAACAAAACATGTTTGGGTTAAGGTTGAAGACAAAACAGCTATAGTTGGAGTGACAAGTTTAGGTCAATCTTTGGCTAAGGGAATTGTTCATGTTGATTTGCCAGTTGTTGGACAAAAAGTAAGAAGAAACGAAGTTGTGGCATCTTTTGAAACTATAAAGGCTGTTGTTAGAATACCCTCACCTCTCACAGGAAAAATTGTTGAAGTTAATGAGAGACTACTTGATAATCCTGAAACAATAAACAAAGATCCCTATGGTGAGGGTTGGCTTTTTAAAATAAGTCTAAGAAGCAAATCCGAAGTCAGAAAACTTTTAACAGCAAAAAAAGCTTCAACCTACTTTAAAAAGTTTCTTAAAAAGGAAAGGGAAAAATATGCTGGTTGAGGAGTGGCGTTTTATAGACTTAGACTTGATTCAACTTGAAAAGCTTCATGGGATTGAAGAGGTATTAGCAAAATCTAGAAGAGTTAAGCCAACAATTCTTTTTTGGAGAGCAAATAAACCAGTTCTTACACTTGGATATTTTGCTAGAGCTGAGGATAAACTTAACCTAGAAAAATGTTGGAAGCTTGGTATCTGGTTTGTTCGTAGACTTACTGGTGGTAGTGTTGGCCCTTTAAACCCAAACATTCTTTCATACTCGCTTATTGTTAATGAGGACAACAATGTGATACCGGAAAAGATTGAAGAGTCATATCAGATGATTTGTGACGGAATTGTTAAAGCTCTTAAAAAAATTGGGCTTAATGCCTATCTTACACGTATAAGTGATGTTGAGGTGGAGGGTAGAAAAGTTTCTGGTAATGCTCAAACAAGAGTTTGGGGTAAAATTCTTCAACATGGATTTATCTATTTAGAGCTAGACCTTGAAACCTTTAAAAGCCTACTTAACGTGGAAAAACTTGGAGAAAAAAAAGTTTACTCCCTTGATGAAAGAGTTACATGGGTTAACCGTGAACTAAAAAAGGTTGGAAAAAAACCCTTAACAATTAACGAGTTTAAACCATACTTAAAAAAAGGTTTTGAGGAAGCTTTAAACGTTAAGCTTAGAGATGATAGTCTAACAAGTCTTGAGGAGAAAAAAGCGGAAAAATATGCAGAAAAGTTTTTTATGGATGATTGGAATCTTAAACCAGAACTTTTTAAAACCGCCAATAAAAGAATGGTTTGTAAGGTTGGAGAAAAAACTATTAAAATTTCAGCTTTCATCCAAAATAAAAAAATAAAGGATATTTTAGTTACAGGAAACTTTAACCCTAAACTTAACAAGGAGTTCTTAGCTTTATCACAAAAACTTAAGGGAATCCTAGCAGAAAAAAATGTGATCTTTAGTGTTATAGATGGGTTTTTTAGAGAAAAAAAGCTAAGTTTGGATGAAATAGACGTTGAGGAAATTGTTAATGCAGTAGTTAAAGCAGTTAAAACCTAGAGCGGTTTTGTTTTTTGGAAAAATATTTAGAGAATTATGTTTAAAACTGCACCAACAAAAAAGGCTAAAGCAACCATTATCGTTGTTGACTTAAGCATATCTACAATTCCAAGTTCTTTAACTAGTACAGCAAAAGTTGCTACACATGGAAAATACATTGCTAACACTACGCTTGCAATAACAGCTTGCTTTAAAGTTAAGCCTAGAGGTAAAAGCATACCAACAGCAACATCCTTTCTAAGGAAACCAATAATTAAAGCTACAACAGCTTCTTTAGGGAGGCCAAGTAACCCTGTTATAATTGGTGCTGATACTCTACCTATAAACTCTATGATGCCTAAAGCGTAAAGAACATTAACTAAAAGAACACCAAGCAAAACAAAGGGTACAGCATCCATAAGGAAGCCTCTAACCCTAATCCAAAGCTTTTTTAGTAAAGCTCCCCAATAAGGAAACCTGTAAGACGGAATTTCCATAAAGATTTCTGGGCTTTCACCTCCTATAACCTTGTTTAAAACTAAACCTAAAACTATCCATACAATGAGTAAGCTTCCAAAAACAATTAGAAGCCCAAACTCTCCATGTACACCAACAAGCCCGATAATAATTGCTGTTTGAGCCATACATGGAACAGCAATAGCCATAAGGGTTGCAGCAATAAATCTTTGTCTCTTAGTCTCTAAAACTCTTGTTGAAAGAGCCCCTGGAACATTACATCCTAAACCAAGTAGCATGGATATTATTGCTGAGCCATGTAAACCCATCCTATGCATTACATTATCAACCAAAACAGCTAAACGTGGAAGATAACCACTATCCTCAAGAAAACCAAGAACAAGATAAAAAGCGAAAACATAGGGTAAAACAGCTGCAAAGGGAACATAGATTCCTGTTGTAATTAAACCCATAGACTGAAAATAGTCTATTTCCCCCTCTATTAGTTGACCTATAAGAATATCATGGATAAACCCCGAACCCAGAAGGTTGCTTATAGACATTGCTACTGGTGTATAAAGCTCAAAAAGAGGGTCAAAAACATAGTTAATCAGATTTTCTCCAATAAACCTTATAAGAGTAAAAGTTAGAAACATAACACCAAAAGCAATAGGTATACCCGTTAAAGGTTTAACACTAGCCTCACCTAAAATTTCTGAGAGTGTATGGTGACGATGATAAACCTTTTGAACTTGGCTAACTATCTCCCCAATTCTTTTCCATCTTTCCTCTTCACTTAATTTAAGGTTTCTAGGTTTAGCTTCTGGTAGACGTGAAACAAGTTCTCTTATTCCCTCACCAGTTATAGCTACTGTTGGAACAACAGGTACACCAAGAAGCTCCTCAAGTTTTTCTTTATCAATTTCTATACCCTTATGTTTAGCTTCATCCCAGAGGTTAAGAGCAACAATAACCGGGATTTTTCTTTCTAAAAGTTGAAGGGTTAAGTAAAGATTTCTTTCAAGACGAGTTGAGTCAACAATGTTTATGACTATGTCTCCCTCTTCAAGCATTTTAACAGCAACTTCTTCAGCCTTACTAGTAGGCTCTAAAGAGTAGACACCAGGAACATCAAGAACCTCAACTTTTTCTCCTCTATACTTCATGGTTCCCTTCATATACTCAACGGTTGTTCCTGGATAGTTTGAAGCAATAACGTTTGTTCCTGTTAACCTAGAAAAAATTACACTTTTACCTACGTTTGGATTTCCCATTAAAAGTATCTTCATCAGCTAACTTCCACCAAAATTTTTTCAGCCATACCTCTTCCAATAGCAACATGAGTTCCGTCAACCTCAACAACAACAGGACCTCTTAACGGTTCTGAAGTTATCTTTTTAACAGTTTTCCCAACTCTTAAACCAAGACAGGCTAAACGTTTTTGAAGCCCATAACCTCCTTCAATCTTTCTTATAACCCCCTCTTCACCAGCATCCATTCTTGAAAGAGTTTGTATTTCACCCACGATTTTCACCTTTAGCTTCGCTGTTCTAGCTTTTTCACGTTAACTATGGATGCAAGTCTAAAACTTAGGTAAGTTTCTGTATCTCCAACTCTAACCTTAATTAGGTTATCAACAGGAGTTTTTTCCTCAACCTTAACAATATTTCCTGGAAGAAACCCTATCTTTTTTAAATGTTCTAAGATTTCTTCTTTTTCCTCAGTTATTTTAACTATAACTCCTTTCTCTCCATGTTTAAGGTTTAGAAGTGGTTCTGATGCTTCCTCAAAAATTCCTCCACAACTAGTTGGTATAGGGTTTCCATGAGGACAGGTTCTAGGATGCCCTAAAACCTTTTCTAGAGGCTTTAAAATCTCGTCAGGAAGACTATGTTCAAGTTTACATGCTACCTCATGAACTTTACTCCAGTCCACACCTAAAACATCCGTTAGCAAACGTTCTGAGAGACGGTGTTTTCTTAAAACTTCTAAGGCTATCTTTTTACCTTTCTCTGTAAGCTTTATACCCTTATAGGGTACATGAATAATTAAACCCTGCTTTTCCAGATTCTCCACAGTGTTTGTAACGGTTCCAAGAGCAACCTGTAAAACTTCGGCTAAACTACTTGTTTTAGCAACTCCAAATTTTTCCTCAAGCCTATGAATTGCTTCAAGATACTCCTCAACTCTTGGAGATACCTCCTCCATTAAAACCGCCGCCTTGAGAACCTTTCTGTTGACGGTTAATGTTTTATTTTTTATCTATAAAAAAGTTTTATTAATCGTAATTTAATTTTTTATTAGTCGTTATTTCTAAAATAAAAATTACTTTTAGTAATTTTTTAGTTGGTAAATTTTAAATATTTGTTATATTATATTTTAGATATTCCATCCT
>CAZAHF010000040.1:0-4430 GCA_964484995.1 uncultured Candidatus Bathyarchaeia archaeon
TTGATACGGAGAAGAAGAATTATTGCTTTCTCGTTCTTCCAGGAGGATATAAAGACGTTACTGAAGATGTGGCATATGCCGAGGTATTAGATATGCTAAAAAAGGCTAAATTTCCCATAACAACCCTCTAAAGGAGATTCCTCAACCTTAACTGTATGCTTTAATACTTGAGCTTTCAACCAGACCCCTAAAGTTTAAAATTAAGTGTTTTATCTCTTAATAATCCACTCATGGACCACAAATTTTTTAGATATCTTTAAAATTGGGAAAGGTTTTTTAAATCTTGACAATAAGGATATGTTTCAGGAAGAGAAAACTAGGAAGATTCTGGTTTTTAGTTTTACTTTGGTTATTGTTTTTTCTGTTTTAACCGTTACCCAATCTACTTTTACCAAGGTTTTTGCTGTTGAAGATAATGATGGTGTTAAAGAAAAAATTGTTAAGGTTATGAAGAGAGTTGAAGATATTCGTGGATTAAAGTTTAAGCATGATATTCCTGTTGAAAACATGACAAGAGAAGAGTTTAAAGAATATTTGAGTAGAGAGGAAACAGCTACAGATGAGGATTGGGAGTTAGCACAGCAGGAGTATGAAGCTCTCTATATTCTTAAAGAAAATCAAAATGCAAAAAACATAACTCAAAGTTTCTATTCCTCAGAAGTTTTAGGTTTTTATGATCATGAAAAGGGTAGAATTGTAATTGTTGGTTCAGGTTTGCTTGATGAGGAAGTTTTAGCTCATGAGTTAAATCATGCATTAATAGACCAGTATTTCCCAGAAATTTTTGATTTTCCAGAAAACATTACAGACGACTCTTTTGCAGTGTCAGCGTTAATTGAGGGGGATGCTGTCTTCACACAAGACGAATATTATAGAAGATGTTTAACTGGGATTTATGAGAACTGTGTTTTTTCTAGTAGTTATGGGGATTCGGGGGGTGCATTAATTCCGGAGGGTTTTGTTTTAATTCATATATTTCCCTATATTGAAGGAGAAAACTTTATTGAGTATTTTTATAGGAAAGGTGGTTGGGATTCTGTTAACCGTTTGTATGAGGAACCTCCTGAAAGTACTGAACAGATAATTCATCCTGAAAAGTATGGTGTTGATAAGCCAGTAGAAGTTTTTGTTGAAAATAGATGTAGAGGTGGTTGGAGAATTCTTGGGGAAGATGAGTTAGGTGAGTTTGCTATTTTTGTTATGTTTTGGAATTGGAAGGTTGCCCATTTCTCCTATAAATATGGGAGAGCAAGCTATTCTTCAATATGGTCGGAGGGGTGGGATGGGGATAAAATTGTTGTATACAAGAAAACTGTTAATGAAAAGACAAAATACGGGTATGTTTGGAGGATTGTTTGGGATACTGTAGAGGATGTTAAGGAGTTTGTTGAAGCATATGAGGATATGTTAAAACGTATGGGTTCGGTTAAGCTGGGAGATGTTTGGATGGTTGATGAAGATGATTATGTTAAGATTTTTGTTGATGGAAAAACAGTTACAATTGTAAACGCTCCATCTATCCGAGAGTTAGGGGAAATTTATCCGCAGGAATTTTCACCGTTGAAGCTAAATCTTCAGCTTGAAAGTCTTTTAGAAGAACCTATTACAAAGTTGAAGGTTGGAGAGGAAGGAATATGGGTTATTGACATCTTTAACAATTCAACCCAAAACCAGCCTACACTCTGCATAATCCAAATAAAAGATAAGGATGGAAGGGTTACCTATCTTAGCTATATAAAGGGGGTTATTCCTAAAAATAAAACTTATACTTTTGGTGTAGGCTGGAAGCCTAGAAAGGCAGGTGTTTATACAGTTGAAGTTTATGCATGGTTAAGCTGGGAGACGCCTCAACCTCTTTCTAAACCTATTAAAGGAACTGTTGTTGTAACAAGCTAATTTAAATACCCTTTAAAGACTAGAATTTTTACGAAGCCTTATGATTCAGCTTGGAGGATACATGGGGAAAATTCTGAGAGTAAATCTTTCTACTGGTGAAATTAGAAAGGAGGAGCTTAACAAGGAAATTGCCTATAATTTTCTTGGTGGACGTGGATATTCAGCAAAAATTCTTTATGATGAGCTTAAACCAAAAATTAATCCTTTAGGTGAAGAAAATAAGCTAATTTTTATGGCTGGCCCACTTACAGGAACAGGTTTTCCTGGTTCTGGAAGAATATCTATAAGCTCAAAATCACCTTTAACAAACACAATTTTTGACTCCTCTATGGGTGGTTCTTTTGGTGTTTACCTTAAAAAATCTGGTTTTGACGGAATAATTGTAGAGGGTATAGCTAAAAACCCTGTTTATCTTCTAATCGAAAATGAAGAGGTTTTGGTTGAGGATGCTTCAGATCTTTGGGGTGAAAACACAACCCAAACAGAAAAAATGCTTAAAGCTAGATATGGGAATGTTGGTGTAGCAGCAATAGGTCCTGCTGGAGAAAATCAGGTATATTTGGCAAGTATAACTTCTGACGGACGGTTTGCTGGTAGAGGTGGTTTAGGTGCAGTTATGGGTTCTAAGAAGCTTAAAGCTGTTGTTGTTAAAGGTCAAAAAGAGCTAAAAATTGTTGATAAAAAAACCTATGATATTCTCTTAAAAAAGATTAGATTTACAATTGAAAATGACCCGTTAACAGGGAAGGATGGAAGTTTAGCAAGATTTGGAACAGCAGCAATAGTTCATCGAATCAGGAGTGCTGGAATTTTACCAAAAAACGATTTTTCCGGGGAAACCTTAAGTTTTGAGGAGGCAGATAGGTTTTCAGGTGAAACCATTCGGGAGAAGTTTTTTGTTGGTAGGAAGGGTTGTTATCTATGTCCAACTGCCTGTGGGAGAAGAATTAGAGTTGGTGAGGCTGTTGTTAAAGGACCAGAGTATGAAAGTATAGTTATGCTTGGGCCGAATGCGGGATTTTATGACTATGAAAAAGAAATAGTTTCTTTAGCTCAGCTTTGTGATGAACTTGGAATGGACACAATTTCTATAGGGAATATTCTTGGTTATGCTCGTTCTCTAGGTCAGATTAACAGTTTTGAGGATGCTGTTAGGTTTGTTAAGGAAATAGCCTTTAACAAGTCTGTTTACTCAAAAGGTGTTAAATATGCATCTAAAGTTTTTGGGAGGGAGGCAGCTCATGTTAAGGGTTTAGAGTTGCCAGCTTATGATCCTCGTGGAGCAAAAGGGATTGCTTTAGCCTATGTAACCTCAAACAGAGGTGGATGTCATCTAAGAGCTTATACAATTGCACCGGAAATCTTAAGCGACCCTGTTTATGTTAACCCTGCAGAAGAAAAGGGTAAGGCGGAGCTTGTTAAAAGAATGCAGGATAGTTATGCTGTTTATGATAGTGCTATCGTCTGTAAGTATCATAGTTTAGCTTTGTTTACAACCCTTAAATTTGAGCTTGATGATCTTGCAAAAATTTTGAGTGCTGTTACAGGGTTTAAGTTTTCAGATGATGTTCTACGTGAGGTGGGGGAAAGAATCTACACTATTGAAAGAATGTTTAATGTTAGGGAAGGGTTTACAAGTGCTGATGATGTTTTACCAGGAAGGTTTAACCTAAACCTTAGAAAACTTTTAACAGTATACTATAGAAAAAGAGGATGGGTTAAAGGTATACCAGAAACTTTTCCATCTCTTAAGCCAGTAGTTTACATGGAAAAAGAAGAGATTGTTGTTACACCAATTATGAGGCTTAACCCACCTCAAATTCAGGTAGCTTTAGACATGGATGCAGATCTTAAAACAATTGTTAAGATAGCTAAAGAAACCTATGAAGCTGGTGTAAGAATAGTTGAGGCTGGAACTCCAGCCTTAAAACGTCATGGAGCTGACAAGCTTATTCCTGCCTTAAGAAAGGTTGCTCCAGAAGCAATTATAGTTGCAGATATGAAGATTGCAGATGTTGGTGGGTTAGAAGCTAGGATAGCTTTTAGAGCTGGAGCTGATGTTGTTGCTGTTCTTGGTATGGGAAGCAAAAACAAAATAATTGAGGCTTTAGGTGAAGCTATAAGAATGGATAAAGCAATTTTGATAGACTTAATAGACTGTGAAGACCCACTTACAAAACTTGAAGACTTAAAGGAAGCTTTGGCTGGAAAAGAAAACTGGGTAATATTTTGTTTACATAGAGGTATTAGTGAACAGATGAAAAGCCGTGGAATTTATGATCAAAAAACCTTGATAACAGAGTTTAGACGTAGACTTAAAGGGTTTCCTATGGCTGTAGCTGGAGGTATAAGGGAAGGAACAGCTAAAGAAATAGTTTGTCATGGTGTTGAAATCGTAATTGTTGGAAGCGCTATCTACAACTCAACAAACCCAAAAACTACAGCTAAACGTTTTCTTGAGGAGGTTAGAACCCACTATAAACCAGCAGAATAGAAGTCTACATTCTCATAATATCCAAGAATTTTTTACTGTA
>CAZAHF010000040.1:4530-10969 GCA_964484995.1 uncultured Candidatus Bathyarchaeia archaeon
CAAGAATTTTAGCAAACTCTTCTAAGAGTTTTGGTCTGTCTGTATGGTAGGGAATAGCAACCTTTGGTTTTATAAGTTTTGCAACCTCAACTCCACTTTTTGGTGAAGTACCAGGAGCAATATTAACAGTACAAAAAGCCAAGTCTGGCTTATATTTTTCACCAATATTCTTCATTTCAGGGTAAGGTCTACTATCACTTGAATGATAAATTTTAAAGCCATTATCTGTAGTTAAAACAAAGGTTAAAGGCTGACTTCCCGGATGGTTTGAATATTCAGCATCAAGCCTAATTCCACCTATAACAGTGGATTCTCCAACCTTTAACGGTTTAAGAGCAGTTGACGGAATATTTCTAAGCTGACTTGCCACATAAGGAGTTGTGACTACTGTTGCATTTGTTTGTTTTTGAATTTTTTCCACTAATCCAGCATCAAAATGGTCATAGTGTTCATGGGTAACAATAAGCACATCTACTTTAACCAGTTCTGAAGGGTTAACATCTATAGGGTCAAAAATGACGGTTGTATTTTGGGTTCGAACAATAACACCAGAATAACTATTAAACCATGTAACAGCAACTTTTTCTTGGGGAACTGTTAAACCAAATATTTGTTTTAAACTCATAGGCACTCAAATTAACCTAGCAAAAACATAGATATAACGTTTTCAAAAAAAGATAAGGATGTAATGTTAAACTTTTACTCTTATCTCTAGTTTATCCATAAGCTCCTTATACCGGTTTCTTATTGTTACCTCAGTAACATTTGCTATGTTTGCAACTTCCCTCTGGGTTTTTCTTTCACCAGCTAGGATTGAGGCTATGTAGGTGGCTGCAGCAGCAATACCAGTAGGTCCTCTTCCACTTGTTAAATGAAGATTTTTAGCAATCTCTATGATTAAGGCTGCAATATTTTCAGCTTTTCCAGCCACAAGCAGCTGATTAGAAAACTTTGAAATATATTTTGATGGTAGAACTGGTGGAATAAACTCTTCAAGCTCTTTAGCTAAAAACCTATAACATCTTCCAATCTCTTTTTTACCTACATAAGTTACTTGAGCTATCTCATCTAAGGTTCTCGGAATATTACATTTTCTACATGAAAGATAGATTGCTGCTGCAGCCACTCCCTGAATTGAACGTCCTCTGATTAAACGTTTTTTTACAGCTTTCCTATAGAATACTGCTGCTGTTTCAAGAATGTTTTTTGGAAGGTTTAAAGCTGAAGAAATTTTACTCATTTCTGAAAGGGCAAATGCAAGGTTTCTTTCAGATGCATCTGCAACACGTATTCTTCTCTGCCATTTTCTAAGCATAAAAACTTGGCTTGTCTGACTTGGTTGAAGATTTTTACCATAAGTGTCTTGGTTATGCCAATCTATAAGTGTTGATAAACCTTTATCATGGATTGTATAAGTTAAGGGTGCACCAACCCTTGTTCTTTTATTTCTCTGTTCATTGTTAAAAGCCCGCCATTCTGGGCCTCTATCAGCAATTTTATCATCGATCACATAGCCACAATCCATACAAACAAGTTCACCTTGCTCATAATCGTTTATTAGTCTTGAGGCTCCACATTCAGGGCAAACTATCTTTTTTGTTTTTAATGCTGGATTACTTTTTTTAGCCAAACCCTAGCCCCTCCCCCTTCTCCTCCTATTTTTTTCTTTCTCCTCAAAAAACAGAGTTTTACCTGCAATTTTGTTTGAGGTTGGTTTTATTGAAATGTATGGGGAGTTTGTCGGCCCAAAAACATCAAAAACAACACCAACTTCTTTAAGTTCACCATCAAAAACTTTTGTTCCAATTTTTGGGGTATAGGTGGATTTTACTATTAGGTTTCCTGTGGCTTCAGAAGCATGTAAGATTTTACCAAGCCTCTTCAAGCGGTGGTTTCCCCTTAAACCCAAAAATACTCCAGCAATACGGAATTAAAAATGACATTTAAACTTTTCTGGAGAACTCTTTTTGTTTTCTTAGTTCAACCATTTTTTTAGCTAAAGCTAATAGAGTTTCATTTTTTGTTTTAAGTTTATCTAAAACTACGTAACCGGATTTTTGCCACCACTCTCTTGGATATCTTGCGTCTAGGTTTGTTTTTGGGTTAAGGTTTAAAGCTTTAGCAGCCTCAACTATCTCCTCAATTTTTGGAGAAGATAAAGCAAATTTTTTTGGAATTTTTCTTCCTTCACCACGGGTTTTTAAAGCATCAAAGTAAACAGGCCAAACTATACATTTATTTTCAAGTTTTCTCAATTAGCTTTCCCATGTTTTAGGCTTTTTGAGTTAGAAGAACCGCGTTAACAACCCCATGTTGAGATGGTCTAGATGTAACTTTTGCTTGTCCAAGCTCTGTTTCTATTATGGTTCCTTTTGTAATAACTCCTCTTCGATTATAGTCTGGGTTTGCTGGGTTTTTTACAACTCTTAAAATTCTTGTTAAAACTGTTTTACCTGTTTTTGGGTCTGAAACTTGAGCTGTTTTTGTTGAGACAAGTCTAACCTTTATGTTTCCACCTCTAACTCTATCAACAACTCTATAGGGTTCACCTAAAACAACTTCTGTAGTTGGTCTTCCTCTCTCATATTTTCTTTTACCACGGTAAGGTCTTTTTTTCCCACCTGTAGGTTTTCTTTTATGAAGATCTGAATGCCAAGCCAAGCTTCCTCAAACCTCTGGGAGATTAGTATATATTTCTCTATCGTCACAAGTTTATTGGTGTGACATATTTAAAGTTTTGGAGAGGCTAGAGGAAAGTTGACAGTAATGAAAGAAGCTAGGCTTGGAAAAGTAACGGAAGAGATGGTTAGGGTTGCTAAAAAAGAAGAAGTTGAGGTTGATGTTCTTAGAAGAAGGATAGCTGAGGGAAGAGTTGTTCTCCCAAAAAATACTGGAAGAGACTGTGAGGTAATCGGTATAGGGGAAGGTTTAACCACAAAGATAAATGCAAACATAGGCACATCCTCAGAGTTTTGCAATCCAGATTATGAGTTGGAGAAGGCGAAAGTGGCGGTAAAATATGGTGCAGATACGATTATGGATTTAAGCACTGGTGGAAACTTAGACACGATTAGAAGGTTAATCTTAAAGGAGATAAAGGTTCCTGTTGGGACAGTTCCAATATATCAGGCTGGTATTGAGGCTATTCAAAAACATGGGGCTATAGTAAACATGACTGAAGATGATATTTTTGGTGTAATTGAAAAACATGCAAAGGATGGTGTTGATTTTATGACGATACATGCAGGAATAACCAAAGAAATTGTTGAAAGAATAGAGAAGAATCCGAGAGTTACAGGGATTGTTAGTCGTGGAGGAGTTTTTCTTGCAAGTTGGATACTACATAATAAAAAGGAAAATCCGCTTTACAAAAATTTTGACTATCTATTAGAAATTGCAAAAAAATATGATTTTTGTATTAGTATTGGTGATGCTTTACGTCCAGGATGTTTAGCTGATGCTTCTGACTGGTATCAGATTCAGGAGCTTTTAAACGCTCAAAGACTTGTTGAAAAATGTTGGAGTATGGATGTTCAAGTTATGGTTGAAGGGCCAGGGCATCTACCCTTAAATCAGGTTGAGGCACATATTGCCTTGGAAAAAAGTCTTTGTAAAGGTGCACCTTTCTATGTGCTTGGACCGGTGGTTACTGATATAGGAGCTGGATATGACCATATTGTTGGAGCTATTGGTGGAGCTATAGCAGCCTTAGCTGGTGCAGATTTTCTTTGTTACGTAACACCTTCAGAACATTTAGGGCTTCCAACAATAGAGGATGTTAGAGAAGGTGTTATTGCTGCAAAAATTGCTGCTCATAGTGCAGATATTGTTAAGCTTGGATGGAAAAAGTTGAAAGTTGATTTTGAAATGGCTAAGGCTAGAGCTGAGTTAAACTGGGAAAAACAGTATATGTTTTCAGTAGACCCTGAAAAAGCTAAAGAAATAAGGGAGAGATTTAAGCCAAAAACTGATGCATGTAGTATGTGTGGGGAATACTGTGTTTTTAGAATTTTACCTTTAAAACGTGAAAAAGAAAAATGTTTTTAGTCATGGGGGAGATGTTATGGCTCAAACATCACTTGAAAAAAGACTTAAGATTTTAAAGGAAGCTGAAGAATATAAGAAAGAGTTTGAGTCTAAACTTTCTCCTCTTGAAAAACTTGACATTAAAAACCCTATAACATTTATTTCGGTTGGTGGAGGAGAGCTTGGAGATCTTGCTGTGACAGCTGCAAAAAGGTTGTTAGGAGGAGTTAGAGGCGGTGTTAAAACTGTTGTTTTTGACCGTTATGAAGGTTTCCCAGCTCAAGACTCAGCAGATTTTTATGAATGTTTTGATATGTTAAACGGAGATTTACTTGAAGAAAACATTAAAAAATATGTTCCAAATCCAAGTCAGCCTCATGTAATTTATCTTGAGATTGAAAGGATAGATACTGTAAGGGCATGTCAACTTGGTATAAGAGAAGGCTATAGGGTTATGTCAACACCCTACGGTCCACTTATCTGTATGGACCGTCATCTTACAAAACTTATGTTTGATAAGTTAAATTTACCTAGAGTTGATTGGGGTTATGCTGAAAGCCAAGATGAAATAAAAAAGATAGCTAAAGATTTTGGTTTACCCGTAATAATTAAGCCAGTTATGACTTCTAGTGGACATGGAACAACCATAGCAAAAACATGGGAAGATGTTGAAAAAGCCTATGACTATGCCTTAAAACATGCTAGAGGTATGGGAAGACAGGTAACCGTTGAAAAATATCTGCCTAGACTTAAAGAGGAGGGGACGGAGATAATGCAGCTTGCAATAAGACATTTTGATGAGAATGGAAAAGTTGTTACAAGTCTTGCTCCACCAGTAGAACATAGAAGACCTGGAGCAACCTACCATGAAAGCTGGCTTCCTGCAACCATACCTGAAAACCTAAAATTAAAATGTTGGGAAAGCGCAAAAAGAATAGCTGAATTTATAGGTGGTCTTGGAGTTTTTGCTGTTGAACAATTTGTTTTAGATGGAGAAGTTTATAATAATGAGGTTGCAAACAGACCTCATGATACTGGTATGATAACCCGTTGGATGTTAAACATGGATGAAGGAGCACTTCAACTTTATTCAACTTTAGGTCTCCGGATAAGCCTTCACGACTTAGAATTGTCAAGAAAAGATGTTTATGGAGTTGCACATGTAGTTTTAGCTCCAGATTTTAAGGTTGAAGAGGAGGTTCCTGTTGAAAAGTGGGATTTAAACGAGGTTAAACGTTACATGAAGATTAAAGGTTATAGGGGTGATTTATGGTATTTTGGTAAACCTAAAGCATACCCGCATAGAAGGATGGGTTTAGCTGTTGGTTTTCATGAAAACCTTGAGGAAGCAAGAAGAATAGCTGAAGATATTGCACACTATACTGAAAAAAACATTTTTTACCGTTTAAACTAAATTTTTTCTGAGAAAGAGCTTTATTCATCATAAACATAAAAAGATTTTTAGGGTTGTTATAAGGAAAAAGAAGGAGTCTTCTCAGGAAGTGGCGTACGTTTTAAGATTAATCTTATTAAACATGAAAACAGGTCAAACAGTAACCCGTGATGTTAATTTAACTCAGACAACAGAAGAAGGCTACTATGTTGCCTATCTACCCCACCAGCTTTACCATAGAATAGAAGCTCATTTTGGAAGAGGACCATTTACAACAGAGTTTACTCTTTCTCACGGTCCGTTTATGCTTCATGGCTATATAAAATCAAATAAAGAAATTCAGCTACCAATTATTTTTGAAGAAGAGGAATCCTAAAAAATAATATGTGTGATTTTTAAGGTTTAAAGCTGATACCGTATATTGTGTAAAGTAAGAACTATGTTTAAAAGGTTTGCACAAGCATTTGTCTGGGTAACTCTACCTATAATTTTTCCTCCCTCTACAACATAGACTCTTCTTACACCCTTTTCAGCCATTATTCTCATAGCTTCACCTATAGGTTCATCCGGCCCTATTGTGATTAAAGGTGAACTCATTATTTCTTTTGCTAAAACCTTACCTGGATCTAAACCCTTAATTATACATCTTCTTAAAACATCTCTCTCAGTAATTACACCCAAAGGTAAACCTTTCTCCTCAACAATAACAGACCAAACACCATTCTCATGCATAGTTTTTAAGACTTCCCTAACATTAGCTGAAGCATCAACAGCATAAACATTAGTATCCATAACATCCCGAACTTTAACTGTGACTGGCATGATTAAATCTATACAGATACAAAATTAATAAAGCTTACTACCTCACCACAAAAAAAATTAAAACACCTATTAACTGTTAATAGCCGTTAATAACAATCCTCAAAAACTTTTAGTTTGTTTTCAACCAAACAAGTTAAATTTGACGCCGGAGGTGGGATTCGAACCCACGCAGGCCTTACGGCCCACGGGCTGTTAGGC
>CAZAHF010000041.1:0-10902 GCA_964484995.1 uncultured Candidatus Bathyarchaeia archaeon
TTAATTTTTTGGTGGGCTCGAGGGGATTTGAACCCCTGTTCTCCGGCTCCGAAGGCCGGCGCGTTGGTCCTGACTACGCTACGAGCCCTTCTCTAAAAGATTTATTTACCTCTTCTGGTTATAGGATTTTCTAGTTTAGAGTAATCTTTAAACTTAGATTTAGGTTTAGATTAAAAGTATCATTTAGGTGGAGTTATAGAATGGAGACTCATAGTAGAGATTTAGAGTTTAGACTTATGACGATTAAGCTTTTAAACACAATAAAAAGAAAGCATACTTATCGTGAAATTTCTCAATGGACAGGTTTACCTGTTACAGTTTTAAGTCGTTATGTTAAGGGACATGTGCTTCCAACCTCAAAAAGAGCTAGAGAAATTTGGGCTGCGCTTCAAAAAGTAGCTGATCTTGAAACAACTTTACTTTCAAGAATAAAGTTTGATGAGATGGGTTATTTTGATAATACCCAAATAGTTTATGATATACCTCTTCTACGTTTAGCAACCCAACATGTTGTTTCAAAATTTGCTGGAAGAAGAATAAATAAGATTTTAACTGCTGCTGTAGATGGAATACCCTTAGCTACACTTATAGCTAACTCTCTTGATGTAGATTTAGTTGTTGCTAAAAAAGCTAAGGAAGTTGGTGTAAAAGAGTATATTGAGGAAAGCTATATTCCACCAGACTCGGGTGTAATTGTAACTTTTTATGTGCCTAAAGACGCCTTAAAGAAGGGGGATAGTGTTCTTATAGTTGATGATGTTGTCCGTACAGGTGAAACTCAGGAAGCCCTAATTCATCTTGTGAACAAGATTAAAGCTGAGGTTGCAGGAATATTTGTTCTTGTAGCTATAGGTTCGGACTGGAAGAGTAAGCTAAGTATTCCACCAAACTGTCCTGTTGAGGCTTTAGCTGTTATAGAGAAAGCACCAAACGAAAAAACTTAAACTGCTAAAACTTTATTCAACTCTTCTGATGTCGGTTTAATAACACCTTTCTCAGTGATTATTCCTGTTATAAACTCCGGAGGAGTTATGTCAAAGGCTGGATTATAAACCTTAGTGTTTTTAGGCGCTACCTTACATCCACAAAATCTAAGAATTTCTTCAGGTTTTCTTTCCTCAATAATAACCTCTTCAACCCTGCTTTTCTGGTCTATCGTTGAGATTGGAGCTGCAACGTAAAATGGTATTCCATGATGTTTAGCTAGAACCGCTATAGAATAGGTTCCAATCTTGTTTATTACATGGCCTGACATCAAAATTCTGTCAGCACCAACAACCACCTTACTTATCATACCTTTCTGCATAACCCATCCAACCATATTATCCGTGATTAAGATAAAGGGAATCTTTTCCTTTTTAAGCTCAAAAGCTGTAAGTCTTGCACCTTGAAGAAGTGGTCTTGTTTCTGTTGCTACAACCTGAATTTTTTTACCTTGCCTAAAAGCAGCTTTTATAACACCTAAAGCTGTCCCATATTGGACTGTTGCAAGCTCTCCAGCATTACAGTGGGTTAGGATTTTATCTCCATCAACTATAAGCTCAGCACCTTTAAGACTAAGCATACGGTTTATTTGAGCATCCATATCAACAATTTCAAGACACTTTTTAACAACAAAATCTTTAAACTCCTTGACTGCCCCCTCATATTTTTTAGCTTCATCAAGAACCAGGTCAATAGAGTTAAACAGGTTTACAGCTGTGGGACGTGTACTCTTTATAAGGTTACTTGTCTTTTCAAGTTTCTCCAGCAAATCTTTTTTTGTTTTTGGTTTACTTTTGTAGGCTGTTTGAGCTAAAGCTAAAGCGGCTGCTGCTCCAAGTAAGGGGGCTCCTCTAATCTTCATGTTTTTTATTGCTTCAGCAATTTCCTTTGGTGTTTTAAGTTTTAGATAAACAAATTTTTCTGGTAGTTTTGTTTGGTCTACTGTTACAACCAAACCTCTTTTCCAAGAAATTGTCCGCAAGTTAAGAGACACCTCTATTAGGGTTTATATGTTTTAACACGTATAGCTCAGATAGATTATCCTTAATAACACTTTATGTTTAAGGGTTGGAAAAGAGTTGGAAGAAAAAAAGCCTCTAAAGGGTTTATTGATTAAAGAAAAAGTTTATGTTGAAAATACTGGCCGCCTAGAATTTTTGGTTGAAAGGGGTTATGGTGAAAAGTCTAACAATAAAATTGAGCTTTCACCATGGGAAACCTTGTACCTTGTTAGTGAAGGTTGGCTTGAAGTTTTTGACGAAAAAACAGGTGATAAACTTAGTTTTGAAAAACTTGTAGAAGTTTTTTCACATAAAGATAGATCTGTCTGGTCAAAGTATCTGGTTTATAGAGACCTACGTTCTAGGGGGTATGTGGTTAAGCCTGGTTTTGGTCAAGGAATAGACTTTAGGGTTTATGAGCGGGGAGCTTATGGAAAAGAAGCTGCAAAATTTCTTATTTGTAGTGTTTTTGAGGGGGAGCCTATTCCAATAAAAAATCTTACAAGCATCCTTGACAGTGCTAGAAGTATGAAAAAAGAGGTAATTATAGGGGTTATAGAAAGGAGAGGGGAAGTTGTTTATTATTCTCTTTCAAAGTTTAACCTTTAACATGTCACATAAAAAAAACGGTAAACACATTCTTCCGAGTATCTTAGGTTTAATGGCAGGTGTCGTTCTAGCTTAATTCTTCTATTAAGAATTTTAAGGATAGAACACATAATCGGAAAACACTTTTTTTCACACAGTCTTCTATCAAACTCACCACAACCTCTTAAAATAGGGCATTTAACTTTCATCTCAAGCTTTCCAGCTTCAAGCTTAAATGTAACAAACTCTTTTAGGTTTACAGTTGTAAAAGAGTTAACAGTTTCTATTAGGTTAAGAAAGAACATTTTCAGGTCTTCAAGACTCCCTACATGAATTTTTTGTTTTTTAAGGAGTCTTTTAACAAAAAGTTTAACAAAAAATTTTTCACCAACATTTCTCCAATCTGTTAGAGTTATAGGAATCTTTATGTTTGGATATATACACTCAATAGGTGTTGGGTTTTTTTGTTTAAAACCTATCGAATACTTTTTTAATAGTTCAAGAACATGAGAATGTGCAGAGTAACTTGGAGTAATTAAGTGTTCTAGGTAAATCCATCTAGGTTCAATTTCTGCTTTAATTTCTCCATTTAAGTAAACACGAATATGAATTTGCCAAATTCTATTCAGTTTTTTAACAAGCCCTATAACTTGGTTTTCCTTAACTATTTGAGGAGCATCTTTAAATCCTTCTTGACGAAGACTTTCCTCAAGTTTTTTTATGTCTTCAACATGAACTCTAAAACATTGACAACAGATACTTTTAACCAAAGAGTTAACACCCTTCTTGGAGAAAGAAACTTTGTTTTCTCACCCTAATAAGCTTTATTTTAATCAAACTCAAAACATTAGGAATAGTTAAACTTTAAAAAGTCTCTAAGTTTTTCTATGGAGACCTCCTCTTCCACGTTTTTTTCCATATTTCTAACCTTTATTTTTCCTTCAGCCAACTCACGTTCTCCAACAATTAAAACATAGGTAAAACCAAGCTTATTAGCATACTCTAACTGTCTTGTTAAAGAACGTTTTCTTAAGTCAAAGTCTACTGGAATCCCCCAAGACCTAAGCTTCTCAACAAGTTCAAGGGTTTTTCCACGAACTTCTTGGGTTGTTGAAGCTACAAAAACTCTTTTTGGTGGTTTAGGTTTTATTAGAAGCCCATTCCTATCTAAAACCAACATTAATCTTTCAATTCCTCCAGCAACACCTGTAGCAGGAAGATCTCTACCAAAAATTTTGCAAAGCTCATTATACCGTCCACCAGCAACAATAGCCCCTACATCTTCTGCAACCTTATCATAGATTTCAAAAACAGTTCCATCATAGTAGCCTATTCCACGTACAATACTCATATCAAAATAACATTTCTCAATTTTTTTAAGAGCCTTCAGGTTTTCAACAAGTTTTTTAAGTTCTTCTAGTCCTAACAAAAATTTCTCGTTTTCTATTTTGTATTCATAAAGATTTAACAAGGCTTTTTCAGGTTCACTACTAATGGATATAAAATCTAGAATTTTTTCTATCTGTTTCTGGTTTAACCCGTTTTTGTCCAATTCTTTAACGAAGTCCTCCTTTGAAATTTTTTTATACTTGTCTATTATTCTTAGGGTTGCTTCAACCTCTTTTTCCCTTTTAATGTCAAGACTATTTAAGAAACCTTCAACAAGTTTTCTGTTACTTATTCTAACCTCAAAAGTTTTTAGGCCAACATTTTTAAGAATATCAATACTTAGAGAAACTATTTCTGCGTCAGCTTCAGCCTCCATACTTCCAAAGATTTCCGCGTCCCACTGGTAGAAGCATCTATATCTACCAAACTGTGGTTCATCATACCTCCACATATTTGAGATTGCAGCTAGTTTAACTGGCAAAGTTAAGTCTGGTCTGCTTGCAACCATTCTAGCTAAGCCAACCGTTAAATCAAATCTAAGACCAAGTTTTCTTCCAGCTTTATCTTCAAACCAGTAAATTTCATCTTTAATGGTTGGACCACATTTAGCCTCTAAGGTTTCAAGACTTTCAATCGGAGATGGTTCAACAAGCTGAAAACCGTATCTTTCAAAGATTTCCATAATTTTACTGTTAATCCATAGACGTTGAGCCATCTCTTCAACTCCAATATCCCTCATCCCTCTTGGAAGCGGAAAGCCTTTTTTGGTAGACAATTTTTTCCACCGCTAAACAGGTTAAGGGTAAACAGATTCTTTTAAATTGTTGTTTTGCTTAAAGATTAATTTTGTGGAAACTAGGTTTGCGATTAGTGATTATAGCTTAAGGTTGTTTTAGTGAGGTGGCTAAGGTTGGTTGAAAAACATCGTCATTGTATTGTTTGCGGGTTACCTATAAGCCCGGAAAAACAACCTCCTGTCTGTAGTAAAAAATGTGAGTTTCTCCTAAAAAGAAGAGAAAGAAGAGAGAGAATCTTCTGGAGCCTATTTATGGTTCCGCTTATAGTTCTTATGGTTTTGCTTCTAATTCTAGGTAGAACCTAAAATCTATTCTTTTCTAAAAATCTTTTTAAATCCTTAGATGTTCTAAAAATTTTTGTTGAGTGTGCAACAATCCAAGGACTTGGATTTTTTAATTTACAGATAACATAGGTTGGCTTCCCCTTGTTTTTAGCGTAGAAAAGCTCCATACATGTTCCAGCTGAAACTTTTGGTATGTAAGCAACCAGAAAATCACATTTATCAATATCTTCTAAGTCTCTTTTAATAAACCCTCTAACAGGAACTCTTTTCCACCACTCTTTACCCCTATACGAGTAAAAAATTTTTTCACGTTCCCATGGATCTAAAACTTCAAAACCTAAACTTTTAAGCATACCCCCAAGTCTTTTTCTATAAAACTGTTTTCTTTCCATGCCTTGAATAGGGCCTGATAAAAAAACTTTTTTTGGTTTTGGCCTAAGCTGAAATAGGTCTGGTTTATTTGTAACTATTCCGTTAACACCCATCTTTACAAAGGCTTTAGCTTCTTCTGGATTGTCAATAGTCCAAACATAAACCTCTAAACCCTTCCTATGAATCTCATCAACCATTTCAGAGGTTACATATTTATACTCTGGAAAAAGGATGTCAGCCTTACTTTTCAAGGCTAAATCAGTAACATCCACAGGGGAACATCTAAAAATAATTCCGGTCTTAATCCTACTGTTTAACTCTTTAACCTTTTTTACAGCTTTATGGAAGAAAGACGTTAAAATAGCATCTTCAACAAAATCTTTTTGCCTAAGAATTTCTATAACTTTATCCTCAAAACCCTGCTTCTTAAGCTCTATAACAAGTTTAACCTTCCCTTTAACAGCTTCAATAACCTCATCAAGAGTTGGAATTTTTTCACCAAGACCAGCATCAAGATTTTTAAGTTCTTTTAAGCTTTTTTTCTCAACATAACCAGTACCATCAGTTGTTCTGTCAACAGTTTCATCATGAATAACAACAACAAAACCATCCTTACTTAGTCTAACATCAACCTCAACCATATCGGCCCCAAGCTCTATGGCTCTTTTAACAGCTCTTAAAGTATTTTCAGGTTCATAGAAGCTTGCACCCCTATGAGCAACCAATAAAACATTTTTCTTTAACATTTTAACCATAATGTTCTTTCTAGACACCCATTTTTCAGTTTTTGGGTGAAAATTTCTAGTTTAAGAACCATTAAAAAGGAGAGTTATACCTATTTATGTTTAGAGGATAAAGTTGAAAATAGCCTCAATCCAATTTAAACTTAGAAAAGTTAATAGTTTCGAGGATTTTGCTTCTCATGTAAAGAATTTTGTTAAGCAGGCTAAAACTGAAGGCTCTTTATTTGTGGCTTTCCCAGAATATATTACACTTGAGCTTGCTACAATGTTTTCTTCAAAACCTATTAGAGAGGCTATGGTTAAGGTTGCAGAAGAATATCATAACCAATATAAAAATTTGTTTTTAGAATTGGCAAGAGAAAATAACATGTATATTGTTGCAGGTTCAACCTTAGAAAAAGTTCCTCCAGATAGATACTATAATACAAGCTTTCTTTTCACACCTGAAGGAGAAATTTTTAAACATAGAAAGATTCACTTATATCCAGATACCGACCCTATGCTTGGGGTTAATGCCTCTGGAGAAAATTTAAATGTTTTTCAAACACCATACGGAAAACTTTCTGTTTTAATTTGTTACGATTCAATATTTCCTGAACTTTCAAGAATTTTAAGGTTAATGGGTGTTGAAGTTATTTTTGTTCCCTCAGCAGCACCCTTTGCAGAGTCTCTTTACTGGGATTTACGGATATGTTGTAGTGCAAGAGCAATAGAAAACCAGATAGTTGTTGTACATCCCTGCTTAATTGGAAAAGTTAAAGCTGAAAAAACTTTAGAGTTTTTTGGTAAATCTTCTATTCTTTACCCTGGCCGTAGTAAGGTTTTGGCTGAAGGAAAAATGAATGAAGAAATGGTTGTTGTTGGTGAAGTTGATTTAACACGTTTACGTAGGTCTAGAGGGAAAAGTGCTCGTGTTTTAAAGGATATGCGTCCAGATATTTACCGTCGGCTTTGTGAGAGAAACTGGTATTTTGAAGAGTAAGTTAATTTTAGGTTGGATGAGCTTAACTAGGATATTTAACACCTTAAACAAATTTTCTGGCTTGTATTCTATTCTAAAGAATGAATAATGCTTATAGATAGCTTACTTATCCTCTCATCTAGGAACCTAAACTTAAGGTTGCTAAAGACGATGGGTAAGGTACAAATTGTAGAGAAAAGCCGAATATTTCAGCTTCAGGTTGACATAGAAAACGGTAGAATAACCTCAGAAAACAAGGAGTGGATTTTATCTCAACCACTATTTTTTCAGGCTCTTAATGATGGTATAGAGAAAAGCTTTGGTTCTGGAGCACGGGTAATTTGCATGGTTGCAGGAAAAAATGCTGGTAGAAGAATTGTTGAAGCAAATAACAAAGAAATCGGTTCAGACAGAAGAAATGTCTTAACTATTTTAGAAAAGCTTTTCACCTGGATGGGTTGGGGTAAAATCCAGTTGGAAGACTACTCTGAAAAAAGTCGGAAGGCAATAATAAGAATTAAAAATTCTGCTATGGCGAGAGGAATCAGAAACTCCAGTCAAAAATGCCATCTTATTGCTGGTTGTTTAGCTGGAGTTTTTACAAAAATATTTGGTGTTGAAACAAGCTGTATTGAAACAAATTGTGCTGCTAAAGGAGACCCTTATTGTAGGTTTATTGTTAAGGGGGTTAAAAGTTGATTCAAGAAAAAGAGGTTTTAGATGAAAAAATTGAAAGAATACCTACAGGTATACCAGGGCTAGATAATCTAATTCAAGGCGGATTTCCTAGGGGTAGTCTTATTGTTGTCGCTGGAAATCCAGGTTCCGGAAAAACTATTCTCTCAAGTCAATTTCTTTATTATGGGGCTGTTGACTACGGTGAGAGGGGTATCTACGTTTCTTTTGCTGAAAACCGTAAAAGTTTTATGAGTAACTTAGCAAATCTTGGGCTTAATTTTGTTAAGCTTGAAAAAGAGGGAAAATTTAAGTTTTTGGATATGGTGACGATGAAGGAGGAAGGTATGACAACCGCTCTAGAAATGATTGTAGGTGAAATTTATTCTTTTAAAGCAAGTAGGCTTGTTATAGACTCTTTTACAGCTATAGCCCAGGCGTTTAAAGAAAAAATAGATGTAAGAACGGTTTTACATACTATTCTTGGAAAAATAGTTAGAGAGATGGGATGCACAACTCTTCTTTTAGTCGAGGTTCCTATAGGAGAGCAGCGGATAGGATTAAGCATAGAGGAGTTTATTGCTGATGGGATAATAGTTCTTGAAACAATTGTTGATGGTCTTGAGATTAAGAGACGTGCAATAATCCGTAAGATGCGTGGAACAGAACATAGCCTAAAATACCATAATCTAATATTTTCAAAGAACGGTATAATGTTTACACCGATGGTAACCTAAGCTAGGCTAAACTCTAACGGAAACTTAGATTCTCTTTCTTAGGGAGTAGAAATGTTGCTTTTTACACCCTTAATCATCGCCAGTTTTATTCAGTTAGTCTTTATGGTTATTGTTATTATTCTCGTTTACCAACAAAAAATGTCTTATTTTAATATAGTTAAAAACCACTTTACTTTGGCTTACTCGGCTTTTGCTTTCGGTTTTCTTTGTGAAACTTTAACCTTAATTACACCAACAAAAACAGCTGTATACTTTTTAACAAAAATTAATCTTTCCTTTACTCTCTTATGCATATATGTTATAGGTTTAGCAGCCTCAGTTTTATACAAAAAACCTTTAACCAAAAATATAACAACAAAAAATGTTTTCATAGAGTTTTTTATAAAAAAACCTTTTCCACCATTTATACTGTACAACATTTTGATTTTAACTTTATTTATCCTAATCTGGCTTCTTGACCCATTTAGGCTTATACGGGTTATGGATGAAGGGGTAAACAAGGTTTTATACGTTCCAAGATACGAGCTTTGGATTATAATGGGTTGGCTTATTATTCTTGTCAGCTTTATAGTTTACCCAAACTATCTTTTTCTAACCCTAACCAGAAATGTTAAATCAAAAGAAACTTCTAAAAGGCTTAAACAGCTCTCAGCTTGCCTTATGGGTGTTGGAATTTCTTTCTTTAAATTTAACATCCTTCTAAGAAATGTCTATTTTGAGGCTGTTTATATTGGAACTTTTATAAACACAATCTTATTTGCCTTTATGGTTTATATTTTTAAAAGATCCACGGTCTTTTTTGAGTTAAGTTATCCCACGGTTTTTCAAACAAGAAACATTCTTGTAACGTCAACCTACCTAAACAGATTTTCAAGAAACCTAGGTTTAGAAACCTCCCAAATTTTAGGTAAAAAAATTCTTTTAGAATTTAATCCAACATCACTTTATGAGCGTTATGTTCAGGACTTTATTTTAGAAGCTGACGCTAACAAAAATTTAAGTATAATCTTCTCAAGAAAAGGAAGTAAGCTAGCAAACTTACCAAACCAAAGAACAGTAATTTTTTCGGTTGGGACTAGAACCCCCATAAAGGTTGAGGGAAAAAGTTTAACAGTTTCTATGACTGACGCCTCAATAATTCTAGAAGCTTTTCGAAGAATTTTGGAGGAGTATCCTGACTCATGGATAGTTATTGACAACCTAACCGATATAACCTTAACTTTAGGTTTTGAGAAGACTTACGGTCTTTTAACCCACTTGTTAGAGCTTCTTTCAGAAAGAAAAAACACTGTAATGTTTCTTTTTAACCCTAAAGCTCATGATGTTAAGGTAAGAGAAGCGTACAGAAACCTTGTAGACCTAATTTTAACCATTAAAAAATCAGAGTTAAAACTTATAAAGAAATCTTAAAGCAAAAAGTTAGGTAACAGCAGCCTTTACCTTTGATTTTCCAGCAACATTCTGAACAACAATAACGTTTGTTTCAATATCAAGAAATGGAAGCTGACTTGGAGTAATCACAATATACTGGATGTTAGGCTGAGATTTTACAGTAGAAATTATTAGCTTAGCAACTAACTCTCTGTTTCTCGGATCCATATGAACATCAAACTCATCAACAGCTCTAATAGGTGACCTTACATGTTTTTGAAGAGATAAGAGGAAAGCCATTGTGGCGGTTGACCTTTCTCCACCGCTTTGAGTATATGCGTCTAGGGTTGTTGGAGGTAAACCATGAAAACCAACAGTTATCTCTAAACCTGCTGTCTCAATATTTTCCATGTTTACCAGTTTAACCTCGCCAATTCCACCAACAACTGATAAAGTTGACTGGTAAGTTTTATTAAGGTCACTAAGAAAGTTTTCAAGAACTCTTCTCCATGTCTGTTTTCTAACCTCAATTTCAGCCAGCATTCTTCTTTTATTTTCAGCTACAATCTCAGACTTTTGTTTAAGCTCCTCAAAAATCTTCAAATATTTTTGATACATTTTTTCTGTTTCCTCAGAAACATCAGCTAAAGAAGCTAACTCTAACCCGACAATCTTTAACTCCTCATTTATTTCTTGGATTGTTCTAGAGGATTCGATTCTTAAACCTATTTTTTTAGCTTCTAAAATTTGTTGATTAAGCTCCCTCTCTAACTTTTTAGTTTCATTTGTAAGCTGTTTAATCTTTTCCTCTAGGCTGTCTTTTTGAAAACTTAAAACAGCTTCTTTAACTCTTTGGTTCACATATTTTTCTTGAAGAGAAACTATTTTTTCCTCAAGACTAGCAAACTTTAACTTAAGATTTTCTGTTCTTGTTTTAAGTTCTTTAAGTCTCTTACCTAGTGTTTCAGTCTGCTTTTTAAACTCTGAAAACCATTTTAAG
>CAZAHF010000042.1:0-10858 GCA_964484995.1 uncultured Candidatus Bathyarchaeia archaeon
GAAGCCTCCAAACTCATAAGCCTAGCCTGAACAGCAGCCAAACGGTCATAAGCATTATAAAGATTCATAGCTGAGCTGGCTACATTAGCTACACCTAAAGCTGCTCCTCTAAATGTTTGACGTAGGTTTCTGTTTGCTTGTTCAGCTTGATGTTCAAACTGTTGAACGTTTTTTCTAGCCTGTTCTAAACCCTGCCTAGTTTTATCTATAGCCTCTAAAACAACAGCAACTTTTGTTTCGGCTGCACTCAACTTTTCTCACCTTAAAAATATAGTAACTTTATTGTTTTGGTTAGACCAGCTTTTCAGAATAAGTTTATATTTTTATGGGGAGAAATCTTACTGGTTTCTGCTTTTGAAGACAGCTCAGAAAAATTTCGGATAAGAAAGAACAATTTAACCGTAAAAAATATTTCAACTCGTCTAGATGAAAAATATAAACGATACTACATTCATGTTTTGTAACAAATACAGGTGAAAAACCAGTTACAGATATCTATGTTAGGGGTTTTGTATGATAAGGATGGAAAAATTGTTGGTTGGAGTTAACATTTTACACTGTTATTGGAGAAGTTTCAGCTAGTGTTAAAGCTGAAGGTTTCAATCACCAAAATAGTCTAGAACAATACTAGATATTTCTTTAAGTTAAACAACTAAGCCTAACATTCTTCTTTTCTGTCTTATCTGGTCTGAGAGGTGCTGGTTTTCTAAACTTAAGCTTCCAAAAGTTTCTTTAAACATTTTTAGGCATGTTAGGTCTAGGATTAGGTTTTCCGGTGGTCTATCCAAGATTGTGGAAGGTAGTTGTTTGTATTCTTCAGCTAGAACTCCAGCTGTCAAGAGTAGATTGGCTGCTATTTGGTTTGGTTGGTTGCCGAAAAAATGTTAGTTCTCCAACTATAGCCTGAAAAATTTCGATTTTGTCTGTTTCAAGCAGCTCATCAAACTTTAGGTTAACATCAATTTTAGGCTCTAAAAGATATTCTTTGAAGAGTTCATGGTAAAGGTTTTCTGTTTTTTCCATAAGCTCAACAGCATCAAGGTTTTCAGGTTTTTCTAGTCCAAGTTTTCTAACAATTTTTAGGAATGGTAGGGTGCTTGTTAAAACCTTAACTTTCACCAGTAAACCATTCTTTGTTACAAATGTTTTGGTTAAACGTTTTCTATAGTTTTCTAGTTCAATATTTTCTCTAACCAAAAAATTCACCTACTAGTAGCCTGAAACCTGGTTTTTAAGTTTTAATGCAACCTCATAACCTTTTGTTGAGTCGTAGAGGACTTGAAGTGGTGCTGTTACTCTTAAAGGTTCACGTCGGTCTATGTGTGGTGTAACATCACTTGTATAAACTATTCTTGGTAAGTCAACCTCAAACTCGTAGTCTCCATATGCAAATTTTAGGTTTAATGCAATCTCACTTCCAGCTAAAAATGTGTCATATTCTGTTGTGTCTTCAAAAGCTAATTCAATTTCACATTCAACTGTACGGTTACGGGTAAGAATTCTTTGTGGGTATGGGCTTCCAAAACCGTAAAGGTCGTCGGTTGGAATATTGTTGTTTATTCTAAGCCTAAATGCACGTAGACATCTGCTTTTATCGTTTCCAGCTAGGGTTAAGGTTCCATTCTTAAAAACAAATGGGGAAAGCGTTGAAATTGTTGGTGTATAGTTTCCAGTATCCTTCTCTTCTTTTGCCGCTATTATATCAATTGAGCCTGTTACAACATCTAAAGCTGACTCAATTTCAAGCCTATTAACCAAACAACCACAAATTCTTCTTTGAAGCCCCTCACTAGCCACAACCATTGTAAAACTTTTAACCGTGTCTGAAGGTTTAAAAGTATGAGTGTAGGGTCCAGTACCGGTAGTTTCAACAAGGCCAAGAGTCCACTTAAAAATTTCTCCACAATTTTCAGGTTCAACAACAAAGTCTACTGAACCTGTAACTGACGCTTTACTCTCAACATATTTTTGGACAGCCCTACTATACACAGTTTCAACAGGAGTTATCCCCTTATTAAACACAAGCCTTTCTCTTAGAATATCAATGTATCTTGTTGGTTGGACTGGAGACCCGTAAGCCTCTTCTTCTCCAACACCAATAAACCTAACCACCTCTCCTTTTCACCTCCTAAAAAATTTTAAGCTTCAAGAATTTCTCCTTCAGCTTCTTTTGCTAAACTAAAAAACGATTCAACTCTTCTTTTTTCAACCTCAGTTTTTACAGCATTTCGAATATCCTCTTGGATTGTTTCTGTGAGAGGTAATTTTAAAGCAGATTTTTCAACCCGATCTTCAATAGTGTAGCTAAAACTAACAACCACAACTTTTGGATCTTCAGGGTCTTGTTCAACAACCTCGATTTTTATCGTTTCTTTTCACCTCCAAAAAATTTTTTAGGTTTTTATTTTGAAGGCTGTTAACGTTATTCTTACACCAACAATCGTATAGGAACCCTTAACGGTAGATTCGCTTTCAATGTTTGTTAGGTAGGATTCGTCAACTAAGCCGTCTAAGGTTGGGTTTTGACTTAAAACCTCATCAATTTTTTCTGTTAAATTCATAACAGATTTTTCAGCTAAATCTTCAACAGTAGACTGGTCTGCAACAAAAATTTCAAGGTTAATCTCATATCTCCTCTTTTTTGTTGTTTGAACAGTAATAGGTCCGCCAGTCCATCTAACAGAAATAAACGGGTAAACATCAACCCTAACAGGAAAACCAAAATAGTAACGTTTAACCTTAGTTGGCTCAGAAAGCTCAGGGTCTGATTTAAGAAGCTCAATAACCTTTTCAACAATCTCCCTATACAAAAAAATTCACCTTTCATAAACAAGTTTTAAAAGAAGTTCTCTAAGCCTAGGACGAATAATTTCTCCTGTTTTTCTAACAAAAAATGTTCCAGAAAAACCTGGATGACTAACCCTTCTTGCAAAAACTTCTTCTCCACCAACCTCAAACCTTAAAACTTTAGCTTTTTTTGGCTTAATCTCATGTGGTTTAACACCTTTCTCAACAAAAACTGCGTAGGATACCGTGGGTAAAATTTTTACGGAGTTTCCAAACCTAAAAACTCTTATACTTTTTTGAAGTCTCCCAGTTTTTCTTGGTGCTTGTCTACGCATCTCCTCAACAACAATTCTTGAAGCTTTTTGAAGATACTCCTGCTCAAGTTTTTTTCCTTTCTTCCTAAGTTTTTCCACAAGCCCATAGAAAGCTTGAGTTTTAACATCTATAGTTAAAGCCATCAAAACACCACTTAAAACCTAAGCTAATCTGTTTTTGTAAATCCGATGTGGAGGTAGGTTTCCTGAATATATCTTTCTAAAGCTTTCTCAGCTCTTTCACGAAAAACATTAGGTTCACCTGGTGGTGCTTGGTCTTCCCTGAATAAGGCTGCAGCTAAATCTGCACTAATTTCAGCTATTATTTTTGGCGGGTTTTCCAGAGGAACCTTTGTGTAACGTTTAAGTCTATTGTCTATTAGGCTGTCTGCAGCCTCAATCTTATTTTCTAAAACCTGGTCGTATTCTGTGTTTGTTTCAGGTATTCCAAGCCTCTCCTTAACCATTTGAAGAGTTGAATAAGCCAAAAAATTCACCTCCACCTACTCTTCTTTTTCTTCAAGAAAAACTGCAAACATTCTAAGTTTACCATCATAATAACGGAAAGAGATTAAATCACATTTTTTTAGAAGCTCAGCTTTTTCCCTTGGATTTTTATCTTCAACAAGAATAAGCTTCAAACTTGGGCTTCACCTAAAAATATGGTTTAGGGTTTTGGTGAAACCAGAGGAGAATATTCTACCTGTTTAGAGGCTTCTGCTGGTGGTTTTTTAAGCCTACCTAGACTTGTTTTATGGTAATTTGGGCAGGATGGGTTAACACACCAGTAAAGAACATAAAAATTTTCTGGGTTAGTGTATTTTTCAAGTTTCCATCCGCAAAGCTGACAATGTGTAAGACAGTCACAAACAACCTTGTAGGGTGGTTCAACAATAAGCCATCTACGTTTACAAACCTCACATTCAACAATCCGCAATAAAAACACCATAAAAAAATTGTTTAGGTTAAAGTTACAGCAAAAAATTTTTAGACTGCTGTTACCTTACAGATTGCCTCAGACCATATTAGTGTATAGTCATACCTCATTGAGACTACAGCCCCAACAAGCCCTTCTAACGGGTCATCATAGTTTTCTATTTCTAGGTCTTGCCATATACCTAAGGCATACGCGTTGTTTGTGTCTAAGACATACATGTAACCTTGGTTTGCTTTTGGTGTTGAATAGACTGGTATACCTAAAATCTGTCCTATTTGACCTGTTCGCCTAATTTCACCTGTTGGGTCTAGTTGGTAGGCTGTAATAAACTGGGTTAACTGGAGAAGTTTAGCTTCTTCCTGCGGATGAATAACTATTGCATTTGGTGTAAATCCTGCTGAGCGAATCTCACCTATAGCTTGAACAAGCCTATCCCAGTTTGTTGTTCCTGTTTCAACCGTTAAACCTGCATTTGCATCTATAGCATCTATTATTTCCTCTGTCATATGCCAACCCATAGCCTCCCCAGCTCTTTTAAGGTTCGCCTCTATAACATCAAACTGACTGTCTTTAACCATAGCTTTTGAGACAGCGATGTTTACCTTATGGTAGCCACGGTTTCCTGTACAGTCTAAGGTGTAACTGTCAAACTCTATTGCTTCTATTGGAGCTTTGCCTATCTCACTTACATGGTAGACATTAAAAGCGTTTGGAGAAATTTTAGGATATTTTTTAAGCGGAGCATCCATCTGATGGACAAGACATATTCTTCTACCTATCGACGGATCTCCAAACTTTGCACCCTCATTTATAAGGTCATGAACCTTAATCGGCACTATTGTTTGGTCTGAGAGAGCAATTTCCTTTAAAGAAATTTCTTTTATCGGTTTACCAAGCTTCTCCTCAATCCTTCTAACCTCTTGAAGAATTTTCATTACCTTTTCACCTCCACCAGATTTTAGATTAAACCAACAAGAATTTCATCACCGTCTGTTGATGCTGACTGTAAAGCTCTACCAAGAATTTTTTGTTCATCTCCAGCAGCTGGTGTTGTAGGATAAGCTTCAACCTTTCCATCAGCAGCAGAAACTACAAGCGAACCAGCAGAAACAGCTCCAGCAGCCTTAACTTTAACAACAGCTGTAAAAACAGTTGCTATAGGAACATTTTCACCAACAGCAGCAGATTTTAAGGCTACACCAACAACATCTGTTCTACCAGAGCCGTCTGTTTTAGAAACCTCAAGGTCTCCGCTTAAATATACAACATCCCCCTTAGCCAAAACGGTTGCAGCCTTAAAAAAAGCTAAAACAGAACCAAAAGCAATCAAACCCTCTTCACTAGGCCATTTATCTGTAGCCATCTAAAATCTCACCTCCAAAAAATTGTTTTAACTTTGTCACCAAACGGTGACCATAAAAGGAGAGATGAAAAAAATTTGTGGGGGGATGGTTAGGTTAGCCTAAAAACCTTAAAAACCCTTTAAGGGTTAAGAAGCAGATTTAGTCTTTCTTCCTCCTCTTTTTTCCGGTAAACAACCTTAAAAGCTAGGTTTGATTTTTGGGTGAAGGCATAAAATGCTAGTGGTGTCATGTAGAAGATATGCCATGGGACATTATTCTCCTCGTCAAACTTCATGTTTTGTCGTTGTCCAAGAGTGGGGTGAGGCTTTAACCTTGTATAGTTTGGAAGAGATTTTTCAAAACTTTTTACCGTTTCTTTTGGGGCTTCATGGATAACTATAAAGTCTATATCGGAGTCTTTACTAAAAAGATCCTTACTATAGGAGCCGAAAATTAGGATTGCTAGAAGCTTATCTTTAAAGTGTTCTTTACAAAGTCTAATAAACCTTTGAACGGAATTTTCAAATTTTTGTTTTAATTCTGCTTGGAAAGCCGGATATGTTAAAGCCATTTCGCTGTTTGTATTCTCAAACAGAAATATATACTTTTTGAAAATAGATAATGTATTATATATATTGTTACAAAAATATTATCAAAAATGTATAAGAACAAACAAAAACATAAGCTAAAACCTAAAAAGTCTTCCTATTTAACATCCCTCTTTTTAGGTCGAAGTCTACAACATCCTTTAACGGTGTCTCCCTAAGCTTTAAGCCTAAAACCAATCTTTTTTCTTCTGGATTAAGCTTTTCTACGGGATTCCCACAAAAAACCCTTCCCTGAACACCCTGCTTCTCACCTGGCAACTCAAACCTAGCAATTTTTTGTTTTAAAATTTCATTTTCTTTTTTAAGCTTATCAACCTCTTTAGCTAACCTCTCTATTTGCTCATTTAGGTTTAGGCTTCCATTTTTTTCATGGTTTTCCACGATTTTTTCTAGAATTTTTTCCCAAACCTCAACATAAGCTTCAGGTATTCCTGGTTGAACATCACCATATAGAAGGCTTAACTCTTCAAATCTTAAACCTAAAGGTTTTACTCCAGAATCCACCTTTTCAGCTTCACGGTATTTTCCAGCAATACTAACACTTCGAATTTCACCTTTTCTTATTAGCTCCCAAACAGCCGAATCCTCAATATAGCCAACATACTCAACACCTTTCCCAGCAACATATTCAGCATCAACCACTTTTCCAACCTGCGGCTTAATTTGACCTGGAACCACAACACCATCATAAACATGGTTAACATAGATTGGTTTATCTGCCAGAGTTCTTGCAGCTTTAACAAGCTCCTCCTCAACATAACAGTTTTTGTTTAAACTACATTTTGGGGTTAAAGCTAAACCTTTAATTTTCCTATCTAAACCAAACCATTCAATAGGGCTTATCCACTCAAAACTTTCACCAAGCTTATGTTTTTGACTACTAAAACTTTTTGTGTCATCAAAACCATATTTTTTAAGCCAAGCATAGTAGAGTTTTCTTCCTTCTTCAGCACCATACCTACTAATAAACTCCCAATAAATTTTTTCAAATTCAGGGTGTCTAGGCATAAACTTTTTTCACCTCCCTTTCTCCCCTTCCTCATCTTTAAAAGGAGTTTCTGGTAGGGGTTGAAGACCCATATCTCTTCTAAGCTCGTTTTCTATGTCTCTACGTGTGGTGTCGGTTATCAGAATTTTTGAATCAAGTAAACCAATCCACTTTCTAACTTTATCCTCAAACTTTTCAACTTCAAGCGGACCCCAAATTAGACGTGGAACCTCATCTAACCCTTCCTGTTTAACAAGCGGTTTGAAAAGCTCAGCCTCAATTATTCTTTTAAATTTTCTTTGTTTCATCCTAATTTTTCTATCAAATGCTTGAAGCATTGCTGTAGCTGAAGCATCACTTACACGAACATCTCCACGGAAAAGAAATGTTATTGGACATTCAAGTCCAGCCATAATTCCATTCATTAGATGGTTAAAAAAGTATTCAAATCTGCTTCGAGGATCTATCTGAATTACCTCAGCTGAAATTTTTGTGTTTCCTGTTGTTGCTATAACATAGTCTTCGTCAGGTTGAATTGTTGAAAGCTGATTTTTTACAGCTAAAAAAGTGTCTTTGGATGCGTTTTCAAGCATCCACGCGATTTTTGGTGCAGAATAACGTTTAATTATTTTTCCCATATCCTCCTCAGCCTCTAAAATTGTTTGAAGATATCTTTCCACAGGTTTAACCATACCAACACCATAGAGACTGTTGTGGGGACGGTTCCAAGTTAAATGAATTATTTTTTCAGGAGGCCATGAGGCAACAATTCTGCTGTTGACAACCTGAACATAACGTTCAATCTTTGGATAGTATAGGTTAAAGCCTTCAGGAGCTTTCCTTAAAACTATGCTTTGCTCCATGGTTAAGGGGTCAAGATAATTTAAGTCAACAAGTCTTCCATCCTCGTAAACCTTCTCAATCCAAGCATTTCCACAGATTGCACAATCTAGAACTGCATCCATAAGTAAGCCGTCTAAATTAACCTGCTCAGCAAAATCATCAACAACTTTTTTAGCTTCATTTGAAGATGCAACTGTATGGTATCCTGGACCAACAATCATTTCAACCGTTGAGTCTACAGCAGCAGTAACCAAACCAACATTCTCGTATCTTTCAAAACATAAACGAAAACTAAAAGGTGCTTTTTGCCCATGTCCCCAAGCTGAAGGGACACCTGCAACAAGCCCTGAAGAAGACTCGTTTACATCTTTGTAAACCTTAGAAGACTCGTTGGTAAGTAGACTTTTTACTCTACTCCAAAAACCCAAATAAGCCACCTCCAAAAAATTAAACTAAAAGCTAGGAGAAAAAGAAGGTTTAACCTAAGTTTTGTGAGGATTGTAGGAGAAAAGCTTTAGTTTACTGTTAAAGTTTTTAAGGTATAACTTGTTTTTCCAATTTTTGCTTTTTCAACAGCCTTAACATGGGTCCATGGATTAACATTGTTTATTTCTTTAAGTGTTTTTGCTTGGGTTAAATGTTTTTCAACATCCCTAAAAGATGCGGTATCAACAGCTACAGGATCTTCTGATACGTATATTCCAGAATCCTCAGCAACAATTTTTGGAGGCTCAGATACACAGTCACAGTATCTTGTAACTTTCTCAGCTACATTTACGTAGAGGATTGGTTTTTTGTTTAAGGCTTTAAGAATTATGGCTGCACATTCACCAAGTCTAACATTAAACTTTTCTATAAGCCTATCTGACACCGTTATAACTCCGTTAGGACATCTTGATGCGCAAACCTTACAACCAATACATTTTTCAAAGTCTATTTTTGGTTTTCCTGAAACAAGAGTTATTGCTTGACCTGGACAGTTTTTTGCACAGATTCCGCAGCCTGTACATTTTTCAGGGTAAGCTATAACAGGTCTTATTACCCTATGCATAAACAGTTTAAAGTTTTTTGATGCAAAACCCATAGCCACATTTTTTATGGCTCCAGCAAACCCTGTTAAAGCATGACCTTTAACATGGCTTAGAACAATTATAGCTTCAGCCTCGTATAAGGCTCTACCTACTGATGCGTTTTTTGTTTTAAGTTTTCCAGAGCTTATCTTTATAGTGTCTTCACCATAAAGCCCATCAGCAATAATAACTGGTGCACCAACATTTGAAGGTGAAAAACCGTTTTCCGTTGCAGCCTTTAAATATCCTAAACCTGTAAGTCTTGAACCTATATATAGGGTTGTTGTGTCTGTTAGGAAGGGTTTACAGTTAAACTCTGTTAAAATTTTTACAAGAGCAGTTGCATAGGACGGGTGGAGATGAGTCCTATTACCTCTTTCACCCATATGAAGTTTGATTGCCACAGTTTTACCTTTAAAGGGTTCTAGGTTAAAGTTTTCAAAAGCAGTTTTTAAAGCCCTATAAGGGTTAATAGTGTTTTCAGGTGAAATATAAACAACCAAACTCAATGTATACACCAAAAGTTTAAGGCTTTTCTAATTAAAACTTAAAACAACAATTCTTCTCTTAAGTTTTGTCTCCTAAATTAGGAGAGATTTAAGCTAAACTTTTTTCATACCCTCTATAAGGATTCCTCCAGGACCTTTTAGGCTTGCTGTATAAGCCAAAACTAAAGCCCAAAACTGGTCGTCATGGGTTCCCTCTGGGTGGGAGAATATGTAATGTCCATCTTTTGAGATTTCATATCTTTCCGTGTTTAACTCGTTTATTAGGTTTCTGTCATAGGGAATTTTTATTTTTCCGTTTAACATTGCCTGTTTAAACGGAATTGCCATCGCCTCTTTACTTTGTCTTGTAAAGTTTATACCGACAACGTTTGGTATTCCTATTCTCTGCATTTCCTCTACTATATATTCCCCAACACCTGTAACATCACAGTAAACTGCATAAACATTCTTGTAGTTTTGACATAAGGTTTTAATGTAGCCTATAACTGAGGCATAAGGTGTTCCAAGCGGAAAACGATGAAGATGAACAAGCCTCACAGTTTCATCTTTCCTTTTATCAAAAACAGCTACAACACTAAAATCTTGTTTTTTTCCAAAATCACATCCAACATAAAAGTTTCCCTTAGGTTTTGTTTCAAGAGGATAATAATCCCATTCACCATCTAATGGTGTTGAATCTACACATTTAGTGATTAGGTCGCTTGAAAGAAAAACGTTTGAATCTTCAACAAACTCACAAAGATATTCACGTTTAAAAAGCTCTGGTGGAAGACTTGTTTTAGCTTCCTCAACAACCTCTTTTTTCGCTATCCCAGCTTTAACAGCATCTATCCAAACAACAACATGTTGACTAAAAAAGTTACTATAACAAACCTTGTAGAAGAATCCTTTTTTAGACCATGGTGTGCTTGAAACTATAAGCCAACCATCAGTTGAAGTTAACATTGGATATAAGGTTCCATAAAAAATTGTTTCTGGATCATGAAAAAAGTCAGCTTCATCAACAAGAATCATGTGAGCTGTATAACCTCTAAGAGTTTCAGGGTTTGCAGGTAAAGCTATAATTCGACTGTCCCCCCAAAAGTAAATAGTTGTTCTTAAAACTCTACAAACAACAATTTTTCTAGCATCCTCAGGCATTCTACCAATCAAACCTGCAATAATATCTCTCAAGTTTATTGATTGACGAAGACTTGGCGAAACTATTAGGGTTGTTGTTTTCGGATGAAAAACAGCAAACCATAAGGCTTTAACAGCTAAAGTTGTAGACTTACCACTCTGCCTACACCACCTAACAGCCACACGTTTAGACCTATCTCTTAAAAACCTAGCCTGATAGTCTGTGGGACTAAAGTCTAAAAGCCACCTAGCAAAAAACACAGGGTCATCCCTAGCCTTTACCCAAGCCTCCTCCAGACTTAGACCCATAAGCCTTCAAACCCTCCTCAACAAGAAACTC
>CAZAHF010000043.1:0-10565 GCA_964484995.1 uncultured Candidatus Bathyarchaeia archaeon
TAAGGGTAGAAAAGATTTAGTTTTATAGACTGCTTGTAAAGGCTCTAAAAAACCGTTAGGCCATATAGGAACAGCAGCATCAAACCCTTCAACCTTTTTAAAAAGATATCTAAGAACTTCTGGGTTGACAAATGGTGTGTCACATGAAAGAACAGCAACATATTCAGCATTTAACTTTTTTATTCCAGTAACTATTCCAGCTAAAGGTCCACCTCCGAAAAACTCATCTTTCCAGACTGGAAGAGAGGGAAAGATTTTTTTAAAAAATTTTGGGTTTTGGTTTTTGTTGATTGAAATCCCGATATTTTTTGAGACTTTTAAGGCTTTTCCAACAACATGCTCAATCATTGTTTTGTCTTTCAGCTTTATAAGCGGCTTATTTTTTCCACCCATTCTTAACCCTAAACCACCAGCTAAAACTATGATTCCCCTCTTCTTCATCAACCTTAGTCAACCAAACCTTAACGTGGATAATCTCTAGTGTTATATTTCATAATCTTATTAGATTGGTGGAATTTATTCTATTAGGTAGACAACATTAACAGTGACTGTTAATTCCGCTTCACCTGGAAATATTGGTGTTTTAACTTCGCCAGCTTCAAGTATTCGGTAGGGTGGAAGTGGCAACGGTTGGATTCCTGTTAGGCTTACGGTTTTTACTCCAACTATTTTTAGGTTTAAAGATTTAGCTATAGTTTCTGCTTTGGAAGCTGCGTTTTTAACAGCTTTTGTTAAGGCTTCATCTTTAAGTTTGGCTAATTTTTCGTCTGAAAAACCAAAGTATACGCTTGTTATACGGTTTGCTCCAGCATTAACAGCCTCATCAATAATTTTTCCAGCTAAATCTAGGTTTTCTGTGGTTATTGTTAAACTGTTGGTTACCCTATAACCAACTATTTTTTGTGCTCCTTTAACCTCATATTCATATATTGGAGTTATAGTGTAGGTAGAGGTTTTTAGGTTAGATTCGGTTAATCCTAAACCTTTTAAAGCCTTAACTACCCTATCCATTCTTTCAGCATTTTCAGATGCTGCTTCTTGAGCTGTTTTAGCCTCGGTTACTACACCTAAAACTATTTTTAGTTGGTCTGGTGAAGCCTTAACGGTTCCTATCCCATAGACAGTTAACGTTTTTTCTTCTTTATTTTTAGTTTGGAGAATGGGTTGAGTTTTTGTTTGTGCTAAGGAAACAGCGGAGTAAGCTACTACACCTAAAACAATTATTGTTAGAATAAACACTCCAATCATAAGGTTTGATATCTTAGTCTCGTTAGCCATACCCTAATCCCTAATCATTTAAGTTAACATTATCTTTTTAAGCTTCCGAAAATGTTCGGAGAAAAACGAACAAAATTTTTTGTTAAGAAATCCGTTTATACATTCTTAGAAGCAGAAAACTAAGAAAAACACCTATACCTATTAAAGTTAAGCCAATTATAGGGTGAGCTAGTTCTGGAAAAACATATTCTGCGGCTTCTTTTGCTGGAGGTAAACCTTTTTCAGCAACTTCAGGAACTATCTTTCTGAAAGCTTCTCTGACAGGTTCACCTCTAAGTATAAATCTTGCAACCTCATAAACACCAACCAAAAAGGATACAAATGTTACTGAAAGCATAAGGATTATCTTTTTTAGGTTGTTTTGGATTAAGCCAAAACCTTTCCATGTTAACCCATAATAAACCCACTTGTTTGGAGTGTCTATTCTTTTAACCAAACCTGCTTTAACAAGAACCTTTAAATGCTCATGAACAGTTGATTTTGACAGGTTTAAAGATTCAGCAAGCTCTGTTACCGTTTTCTTTCTTTCACCTAAAGACTTTAAAATATCTACTCTAGTGTCTGAAGCTAAAGCTTTAAAGGTTTCTCTATCTATCGTCACGGATTCTTCCAAGAAAAATCACTAAATAGTTATTTTAAACGGTGAATATTTAAGAATTTGAAAAGTCTAACCGTAGGGAAAGGTTAACAGTGACACTTCAACCAGACCTAAAAAGTAGAAAGGAAGGTGAATATCTAGAAACAGAAGAAAATTTAATCTTTAGTGTTAAGGGGCTTCTTCATCCACCAACCCATGTAATTGCGTTTCCTAAGTATGTTCCTATTCCAGGAAAAATTAACAGGAGAAAGGGTTATAAAAAAATAGAGTCTTTATCTGAATCCTATAGGTTTCTTAAGGAGAATTATCCGGAATATTTAAGGTTTGACCCTGTTTTTAACCAGATTTTAGCTGAAGTTCCTTTAGCTAAGATTAGGAGGGTATTTTCACCGCAGGATTTTCTACAAAACCTTTTAAAAAAAGAAAAACTTGATAGGGTTGAGAAAGACTCTGTTAGTTTTGTTAATTTAATTGCAGAATATTCATCTATACCAGTTTTAAGTATGGGAATATCAGGTTCGTTGATGGTTGGTCTTCATACAGAAACCTCAGATATAGACTTGGTGGTTTACGGGTTTAAGCAGTCTCTTATGGTTTACGAAGCTCTTAGGAGACTTGTTAAAGAAAAAAATACTCCTGTTAAAAGTTATACAAGGAAAGATTTAGAGAGGCTTTATAGGTTTAGGGTTAAAGACACGCAAATGTCTTTTAGAAAATTTGTTCAAACAGAAACTAGAAAAGTTCTTCAGGGAGTATTTTATGGTAGAGAATATTTTGTTAGACTTGTTAAAGAACCTTGGGAAACAGGAGAAAAGTATGGGGAAAAACGTTATCTTCCCGTTGGCCCTATTGAGTTAAAGGCAGAGGTTGCTGACGACAAAGAATCAATTTTTACTCCTCTTAAATATTTAATAAAAAACGTTTTAATCCTTAAAGGGAAAAAAGTAGATGTTAAAGAGATTGTTTCTTTTAGAGGAAGATTTTGTGAACAAGCAAAAACCTCTGAAAAGATTTTTGTTAGAGGAACACTTGAAAAGGTTTCCTCAGCTGAAGATGAGTATTATAGGGTTATTGTTGGAGGAAGAAAAGAAGACGTCATAATCCCACTACAGATGTGAAAAAGATGTTTCAATCTAGAAAGACATTCAAAGATAGAGATTATATTCTTACGGTTGAAGATATCTTTTTCACGGTTGTTGGATATGTTCATCCACCAAACAGAGTTGTTGCTTATCCAAAATATGCACCAGAAAAGAGGAAGAAGAGTTATCGAAGAGTTCTACCGTTTTATACGATTGGCTGTCTTAAAGAGGCATTAGCCCATCTTAAAGAAGAATATCCGGAGTATCTTTATGTAGATGAGAATGGATTAGAGTTTTCAGCTGTACCTCTAGAAAGAATAAAAACTCATTACTGCCCTGAAAAAAAGGTTGAAGAGCTTTTATCAAGAAAACCTAAAGACGAATTGGAAGCATTAGCTTCTAAGATTGTTTTAGAGTTATCCAAGGAGAGCGGTGTCCCCATAGAGTTTTTTGGGTTAACAGGCTCTATCCTAATCGGGTTACATCACCCAAAGTTTTCTGATGTTGATATTACAGTTTATGGAAGAAAAAACAGTTTAAAAGTTAAGGAAACAATTTTAAACCTTTACGAGAAGAGAAACTCAAATTTTAAAAAATTTTCTGGTGAAATATTAAAAAGCTGGTGTGAAGACAAAGCTAGACTTTACCCGCTAACAGTGACTGAAGCTGAAAAACTTTACAAAAGAATTTGGAATAGGGGAATTTACAGCAAAAAAATGTTTTCAATTCATCCTATAAGGTTAGATGAGGAAATTAAGGAAAGATATGGAGAAAAAGTTTATTCGCAAAACGGTTTAGTTGAGGCTGAGGCTATAGTGAAGGATTCAACCGAATCTATTTTTATGCCTTCAACTTATTTGGTTGAGGATGTTAAGGTTAAGTCTGGTTTAGATGTTAAGGTTAAAGAGGTTGTCTCCTATGAGGGGCTTTATGGTGGAATATTTGAGGAGGGAGAGAAGATTGTTGTTAAGGGTGTTCTTGAAAAGGTTGAAAGTAGGGTAAGTAAAGAAAACTATTGGAGGATTGTTGTAGGCTCTTTAAAGGCTGATGGGAAAGACTATATTAAGCCGAAAAAGTTTTAGGGTTGTGGTAAAAGCACATATTGAACATTTTCTGTTTTTAGGGTTTTTAATTTGCTAACAAGATTTCTTATTTTTTCTGCATCTCCTCTTACTGAGAGTATTTCTAAACAGTTTTCTTCATCAAGATGAATATGAAGAGTAGCGTTTATTACTCCTGAATATTCATGTTGAATTTCTAAAAGGTCTTCTGTTAATCCTCTAATATGGTGTTTATAGATGTAGGTTACTGTTCCAGCGCAACTTTTAACTTTTAACTGGTTTAAGATTTTATGTTCTGCAACAAATCTTCTGATAGCATCACAAACAGCTTTAGAACGTTTTTTGTAGCCGATTATACGTGTTGTTTCATCAAAATCTTTAAGAAGACTTCTTGGTATTGTAATACTTATTCTAGCTGCTTTTTCACGCATAAATACCCCTAAAAATATTTTTGGTATTAGACGATTTAAAAGTAATTTTACCTTAAAAACCAATAACTCTAACTAAAACTAGAAGAATAAAGTCTCCAATAAAGGTGGCTGTAATAAAACCTCCAAGTATAAATATTATCATCGGAATTCTTGGTGTTACCCAAACCTCTTCAGGCAAACTTTCAATGTTAGCTTTCTCCTCTAAAAGATCGTTTATTGTTAAAGCAGAGGAAAGTTTTAGGCTACGTTTAATTTTTCCATCCTTACTTTTTTTAATCTCCTCAGCAAGTGAATAATGAGGAGTTTTAAGCTTCTCCTTTTTAACTTTAAAGCCAACAAGAGTAAGCATCAAAAATTTTTTAGATAAAGGTTCATCCTCAAAATTTCTAAATAAGCTATCCTTGTTTTTAAGTTTCCACTCAAGGTTTTTTATCAGGATAAAGGGTATAACTGTTAAAACACATAGAATCAATGAGTTGCCTAAAATAGAGAGAGAAAAAATTGGTAAGAATGGTTTTAACCGAAAACCTACACCACTAAGTGGCCATGGAAAAGTTAAGGATAAACAAATTAGAGCTTTAAGATCAGCATCTCCAAACAATCCAAGATAGGATAAAAGAAGAGACAAAACAAAGATAGTTATAAAAGAAAAAGTTAACGGATAGAATAATTCAAGGTTTTTTATAAGTAAGATTTGGAGTAGTGTTAAGGGAAGACCTAAAGAAATAAAAACAATCCATACTTTATCACTTACTTCTCTAACACGCCAATCACACCATGAAGCATAAGCTAATAGGACTACCGCTAAAAATATTTTTGCAAAATCTAGAAGAAAGATCTGTGTTACCAATACACAACACTTCTTTAATCTTATTCTGTAAGACTTTTAAGTTTATGTTCATAGGTTTTACTGTTTAGAATATGGATAACCTTATATCCGAGCTTAACAAGCTCATCTGCTATAAATTTTCGGTGACAACGCCAAAAAAATTTTTCAGTACACATTATTACTGCGGTATTATCCGAAATTAAGGTTAAAAGTTTTTTTAAACCGTTTTTAAATTCGTCTGTTTGAGTAAAAGATTTATAGCCTCCTTCTCTAAACCCACCTAATTCTGGAAGATGAACATATTCTATACCATGTTCCACTAGCTTTTCTTGGATGTTTTCCTTATTAAAATAGGGAAACTTTCTGCTTTTGGGAAATCTTCTAACATCAATAACAACCTTTACTTTATATTGAGCCAGAATTTTTATGAGTTCTTTTAGGGTTCTTGTACTGTGTCCAACCGTATAAACCTTCAATCTTTTCACCAAGTTTTTCTTTTTTAAGCTTAGTCATATTTACATACTCAAGGCAAATATATTACTGGGTAACAAGAAATATCATAGACCTAAGGGTTAGGGTTGGATGATGAGTATAAAAATTAGACGTCTAGCAGAGCCAACTTTAAATGAGCCGTTTCTTGTTTGTGGTTTACCTGATGCTGGTTTTATAGCTAAACAGGTTGTTGACTATCTTATAGAAAAATTAGATGCAAAACTTTTTGAAGAGATTTATTCCTCCTATTTTCCATCCTATGTTCTTATAAAAAAGGATGGAACAGCTGAGCTTATGAAAAATGAGCTTTATTTTTGGAAAAATACTAAGCAAAAGAATGACTTAATACTTTTAACCGGAAATACTCAACCCCTATCCCCTGAAGGCCAATATGAGCTTGCTGAAGAAATTCTTGTTAAAGCTGAAACTTTTGGTGTTAAAAAAATTTTTACTATTTCATCCTATTTTGTTGATAGACGTTCTACGGGTAAACCTAAAGTTTATGGTGTTGTAACCAATCCAAATCTTAAAGAAGAAATTGTGGAATATGGCGTTTATCCTCTAAGCAAGGGTAGTGTAAAAGGATTTAATGGATTAGTTTTTGGTATGGCTAAACTAAAAAACATTAACGGGATTTGTTTGCTTGGAGAAACAATCGAATATACAACTCCTTCAGGCCGTACAGTTGTTGATGTAAAATCAGCTCAATCAGTTCTTGAAGTTTTATTAAAAATGTTAGAGGTAGAAGTAGACCTATCTGAAATTGAAAAACAAGCAAAAACAACTGAGGAGTTTCTTAGAAGAATTGAGGAGGTTGAACGTCAAGCTTTAGAAGAAATTTCAAGGGCCTTTGCTCCTAAGAAACACACCTACTATTATATTTAGGTTGAGATGTTGACAACAAGAGTTTGGCTAAAATTTTTTAGTAAACCAAAATTAGAAAAACCGTTAGCTATTGTAGGTTCTCCAGGTTTACGTTCGGTTGGAAAACTAGCTTTAAAGTATTTAGTTAAAGATGTGGAAGCAAAACGTTTTGCTGAATTATATTCTTCAAGTTTTCCGGTTTTATATGATACAAAACCATCCTATGCAACTATACCCGGATTTTCTGGTGTTGCTGGTGTAAAAGTTAAAGGTGGAGAGGGATTTGTTCCTAGGGTTAGATTTTATTTTTCAACTTCACCTAACCTTATTATGGTTCGAGGTTACCATGCAAATTTTGATGGTCAATATGAGGTTGCTGAAAGGGTTGTTGAGGTTTTAGGGGAATTTAAGGTTGAAAAAATGTTTGTTCTTGCTGGTTATGGGTGGGATGGTCCTGAGGTTTGTTGTGCAGCATCAAACCTTAAACTTATTGAGGAAATGAAAAAGTTTGGTTTAGATACTGGATATGTAGGTCCATTTATGGGTTTTTCAGGGCTTGTTTTTGGAATGGGTATACTTAAAAACATTGATGGAATCTGTCTTTTTGGGAAAACTCAGCCACACCCAGAAAAACCAGAGTTTCCAGATCCTGATGCTGCAAAAAAAGTCTTTAAAAAATTGAAGGAAATTTTAGGCTTGGTGTAGGTAGGAATAGGTAGGAACAGTTACTACCACTAAATAACGGTTACAGATTTAGCTAAGTTTCTTGGTTTGTCCGGGTCTAAACCTTTCTCTAAAGCCATATAGTAGGCAAACAATTGTAGAGGAACAACATAGGGTATAGGTGAAAGTATTTCAGGTACACCAGCTGGAATCTCAATATAGTCATCTAAATATTTTCTAGCTTCCTCATCGGTTTCATCAATTATACCTATGGTTAAAGCATTTCTAGCTTTCATCTCCATAATGTTGTTTATGGTAGCTTTGTAGGTTTCACCTTTTGGACATACAAAAATTACAGGGAAACCTGGCTCAATAAGGCTTATTGGTCCATGTTTACTTTCTCCAGCTGGATAGGCTATGGAGGGAATATAGGCTATTTCTAAAAGCTTTAATCTTCCCTCTAAAGCTGTTGCTACATTTACACCTCTACCCAAAAAATAGAAAACTTTACTATCCTTATACTTATGAGCAAGTCTTTTTACGTTTTCCTCCTGAGTTTCAAGAATTTTTTCTATAATTTTTGGAAGCTCATGAAGTTTTTGGTGGAGATAATCCATCTCATCCTGAGAAATTTTACCCCTTAGTTTTGCTAGCCTTAATGCTATTAAGGTTAAGACAGCAATTTGAGCTGTAAAAGTTTTTGTTGCTGCAACACCAATCTCAGGACCTGAATTTTGGCAGATGTAGGCTCTTGAAACTCTTGTAAGAGTTGACCCTAAAACATTTGTTAATCCCAAAATTGTTGCAGCTTTAAATCTTGCATGATCCACAGCCCTAAGCACATCAGCAGTTTCACCAGACTGGCTAACTGCAAGAATTGTACTATCTATGTTAACAGAGTTGCCAAACTGTTCAATAAACTCTGAAGCAACCACAGGATAGACAGGTATTCTTGCAAGCTTGCTTAAGACATAAGAGGCTGCAATACATGAGTGGTATGAAGTCCCTGAAGCCACAAGAAAAACCTGTTTAGACCTGTCTAGGAAGGTTACAAGAAGATCTAAATATTTCTCTTGTACACGTAAAGCCTCTTTTAGGGAAAAAGCTTGCTCATGAATTTCTTTAAGCATAAAATGCGGGTAACCTTTTTTCATAGCTCCTTCAATAGTCCATGAGATGGTTTTGGGTTTTCTAGTGACAGGAGACCAGTCTTCAAGTTTTCTTAATTCAACTTCCTGGTGAGTTAAAATTACAGCTTCCTCATCAAAAACTTCCACAATGTTTTTTGTGTATGGTAGAAGTGCAGGTATGTCGGAGGAAAAAAAGGAGCCGTTTTCAGCTAAACCAACTATAAGAGGACTTTCTTTTCTTGCACAAAATATTTTTTCTGGCTCAAATGTTGAGATTACAGCTAAAGCATAAGAGCCTTTAAGCCTTTTCACAGCATCTTTAAAGGCTTGGTGGAAGTCAAGCCCTCTTTTAAGGTTTTCTTCTATAAGATGGGGAATAACCTCAGTATCTGTTTTGGAAACAAATACATGCCCCTTATCTATAAGCTCCATTCTTAACTCTTCAAAGTTTTCAATAATACCATTATGAACAACAGCAATCTGGTTTAGGCAGTCTGTATGAGGATGGGCGTTTACTTGGGATGGTGCTCCGTGAGTAGCCCATCTAGTGTGACCAATCCCTATTTTTCCAGGAAGCTCATCAAGATTAAACTTTTCATGAATATCAGCAATTTTTCCAGAATCCTTTTTTAGATAGAGTTTACCCTCATTTATTGTTGCTTCACCAGCAGAATCATAACCTCTATACTCTAAAAGTTTAAGAGAGGAGTGAATGATAGGAGCTGCTAAACCATCCTTTAAAACACATCCAAAAATTCCGCACATTGTTGGTATTCCCCAGATTTAGACAATCTTTTTTAGGAAAGAAGGATGTTAAAAGCTTTTAGATACTTTGAAGACTAATGTTTATCTGCTTCAGAAAAATTATTTTTACTCTGGGGGGAATTATTGAAAAAGCATCATATACATTTACTTCAAATCGGAGAGTTTAAATTAGACTTTTTTGAGGATTTAAAAAACCATTTAATAAGAGTTTTTCCCGGTGTATGGTGTACTAGCAGTATTTATGATAGATCATTTTTAGAGGGAAGCTATAATCCTGCAAGAAAACAGTATTATTCGACTTTACTGTTAAAAAAGATAGAGGGAATTTCTAGTGAAGTTAGGGCAGATAGATTTTTGGCTGTTGTGGATGTTGACCTGTATGTTCCAAGGTTAAACTTTGTTTTTGGTGAAGCTCAATGTCCAGGTAGGTTTGCAATAATATCTATTTTTAGGCTAAAACCAGAATTTTATGGTTTAGATAAAAACCAGGAGCTTTTTATTTCTAGAGTTAAAAAGGAGGCTGTTCATGAACTTGGACATACCTTAGGACTATTACACTGTGAAAATCCTTCATGTGTAATGTATTTTTCCAACAGCATTTATGACACAGACAACAAAAGAGATGATTTTTGTTTAAAATGTAAAGATAAGGTTTTAAAAGCTTTAAACCATGACCTATATGTTTAAAGTTGTGTATTATGCAAGAAAAGTCTTTTAGATTGAGTGAAAAATTATTTTTTAGCTTAAATAAAAAGTGGTTAGTGCGGCCGTGGTCTAGACTGGTCTAGGACAGGGGCCCCCCAAGCCTCTAACCCGGGTTCAAATCCCGGCGGCCGCACCAAGTATGAAAAATGCTCATTTTAACCAATAGCTTATTCTTCATTTTTCGCTCCAACTTTGGTGATAATAGGTAAGAGGCGAGTTTCCCCCAGATATTGTCAAAATAATTCATGTAATTTCATATCAGTAGAGATCAAGTAGATACTGTTGGGTTGTTATCATTCATCCAGAATTCTATCGCTTTAGGCTTAAACATCAATCTATGGATTCATTAAGCTGATTTCCACTAAACTATACAGAAGGTAAAAACTTAGAATTTCCTTCTTAAAGAAATTTTAGCTCATCTTAAACAGCTTTAATTCCTTGAGTTATTTTTAAGGTCCAACAGTGCTTTCAGCAAGAACAACTAACGCCAAAATTATGCTTAGGTTGTGGGAATTAAAGCATCCAAAAATTGTTCCCTTAACCTGATAATTCCACAAAAAATTTTATTTTATATGTACTTTTTTTTAAAATATTTTTAGTTAGAAGGGGATAGTTGAAAGGAATAATGGAAATGATGGTTAAGGTTTTGGGTGTTATCCCTCTTTCA
>CAZAHF010000044.1:0-10412 GCA_964484995.1 uncultured Candidatus Bathyarchaeia archaeon
GGAGATATGTCTTTAGGACCTATTGGATAAATATCCCATCCAACTTTTCTTACAAGCTTATATACATCTATACCGACAGCCTCCATAGATGGTCTAGCTATTAAAGGAAATCTACACTCCCCATTTTGGATAAGAGAGCAGGTAGCACCTTTACATAGGGCTGTTCTACATGAGCCAGCAGCAAAACCCATTGCCAGATAGTATCCATCATTAAATGCAACAGTCTCGATTTTTGAGACAATCTCCATAATTTTTCCATGATGTTTACCAATTTTTTCTATGAAAGATTTGCCTGTACCAGGAGCTATAAAATCCTCTTTCGGTATAACATCATGTTTAACAAGAATAGCATAATCATACTTTTTGATAGCTTCACGTACAACTTTTGGTTCAGGTGCGTAAGGAGGACAAAAACCAGAGTTTCCATATCTATGGCAAAGGGGAACAAGACATTTCATTCTTACCCTTTCATCAACAACCTCGCTTGCTCTTATAATTTTTGCATCTGAAGCACCAAAATCCTTAGCTAATTTAACATACCTCTTCAAGTCAGACTTTAATTGTTTTTTAGAGGTGTTAACGCTATTTTCCGTGGAGAACCTAAAACTTCTTTTAAACTTACACCTGCCAAAAAGTTTCACCTCAAAATCTTACTTAACCTATAATTAACAAAAATCTTTTAAACTATTTTATTCTATTATCAACTAACTTAATAACACAAATTAGGACTTTAAGTGGTAAACTAGTCGATATCATATACAAAAATTTAGATTGTTGATTTCCACCTCTCCTCTAGACTTCTTTTTTCCTTAAGTTTAGCTTGAGCTGCTGCAAGTCTTGCTATTGGAACTCTGAAAGGAGAACAGCTAACATAATCGACACCAACCCTATGGAAAAATTCAATTGAGGATTGTTCTCCACCATGCTCACCACAAACACCAATTTTTAAGTCTTTTTTTACAGATTTACCAAGTTTAATAGCAATATCTATCAGTTTACCTACGCTATTCTCATCTAAAACCTCAAACGGGTTTGTTTTTAAAATCTTTTTTTCAAGATATTCGTGGAGAAATTTTGCTTCTGCATCGTCACGACTAAAACCAAAAACTGTTTGAGTTAAATCGTTTGTTCCAAAAGAGAAAAAGTCTGCATGTTTTGCTATTTCATCTGCTGTTAAAGCAGCTCTTGGAACCTCAATCATGGTTCCAATAAGATAATCAATTTTAACATTTTTTTCTTCCATAACTCTTTTTGCTGTTTCTTCAATGATTTTTCTTAAGATAGCTAACTCTTCACCTATACCTACAAGTGGAAGCATTATTTCAGGTTGAACATGAAAACCTTCTTTTACAAGTTCAGCTGCAGCCTCAAATATTGCTCTTGCCTGCATCTCATAGATTTCAGGGTAGGTTATGCCAAGTCTACATCCTCTATGTCCAAGCATAGGGTTATGTTCAACAAGTTGAAGAACATGCTTAAGTATTTCCTCTTTTTCCCTAAGTTTCTTATCATCACCTAAAACTCTTAGTTTTGTAACTTCTTCCACAAGTTCTTCAGGTCTTGGAAGAAACTCGTGGAGTGGTAAGTCTAAAAGTCTGATTGTTACAGGATAACCATCCATAACCTTAAATATTTGCTTAAAATCTTCTTTTTGCATTGGAAGAAGTTTCTCTAAATACTCTTTAACTTTTTCTTTTCCTTTAACCCTAGCTAAAACCATCTCTTGAACAATCGGTATTCTGTCAGGGGCGTTAAACATTCTTTCAGTTCTACATAAACCGATTCCTTCAGCACCAAACATTCTAGCTTTAGCAGCAGCTTCTGGTGTATCAGCATTTGCACGTACACCTAAACTTCTAACTTCATCAGCCCATTTAAGAAGCTTTTCAAACTCATCTGCAATTCTAGGTTCAACCATAGGAACCTTGCCAAGAATAACTGACCCTGTTGTTCCATCAAGCGTTATAATGTCTCCTTTTTTAACTTCAACCTCCCCAACTGTAAACTTTTCAGCTTCCAAGTCTATTTTTAGGGATTCACATCCAACAATTGCAGGTTTACCCATTCCTCTAGCAACAACAGCAGCATGAGAAGTCATACCGCCACGGCTTGTTAAAATACCTTTTGCAGCAATAACTCCACGAATATCTTCAGGAGTTGTTTCAGGTCTAACAAGTATAACATCTTCACCTCTTCCACCAAGCTTTGCAGCTTCATCAACATCAAAAATAACTTTTCCACATGCAGCACCAGGTGAAGCTGGAAGACCTTTGGCTATAGGTTCAACCTTAAAATTAGGATCTATAGAGGGATGGAGAAGCTGAACAAGCTGTGAAGGTTCAACCATCATTAAAGCATCTTCAATACTGATTAAACCTTCCTCAACCATATTAACAGCGATTTTTACAGCAGCATAAGCTGTTCTTTTCCCTGTTCTTGTTTGTAAAATGTAAAGTTTGCCGTTTTCAACCGTAAACTCAACATCTTGCATATCCTTATAATGCTCTTCAAGCTTTTCAGCAATTTTTTTAAGCTCCTCATAAAGAGAAGGAGCTTCATCTTTAAGTCTACTAACAGGTTTTGGTGTTCTTATTCCAGCAACAACATCTTCACCTTGAGCATTATCTAAATATTCACCATAAAGTTCTTTTTCACCTGTTGATGGGCTTCGTGTAAAAACAACACCACTACCAGCAGGTTTTCCAAGGTTTCCAAAAACCATTGCTTGAATATTTACAGCTGTGTAAAGGTTATCCGGTATTTTATTAGCTCTCCTATAAACTATAGCTCTTGGTGTATTCCAAGATTGAAAAACAGCTTTTACGGCTAACTCTAACTGTTCCCATGGATTTTGGGGGAAAGGTTTACCTGTCTCTTCTAAAATGAGTTTCTTAAATTTTTCTACAACTTTTTTAAGATCCTCAGCATCAAGCTCAATATCAAGTTTTACTCCCTTCTCCTTTTTAACTTCACTAAAAATGTTTTCAAACTTTTCACCTTTAACCCCAAGCACAACTCTACCAAACATTTGAAGAAACCTACGATAACAATCATAAGCAAATCTTTCATCGCCACTTTGTTTAATTAAACCTTTTATTGTTTCATCGTTTAACCCAAGGTTTAAAACAGTCTCCATCATTCCAGGCATAGAAACGGGAGCACCTGAACGTACAGAAACAAGTAAAGGATTTTCAGGATCTCCAAACCTACGCCCAATCTTCCTCTCAACAACTCTTAATTTTTCCTTAACCTCATCCATTAAACCTTCAGGCAGAACCTCGCCTCTACCTTTCTCAAAAAAGTCTTTACATGCTTCTGTTGTAATTGTGATACCAGGTGGGACAGGTAAACCTATCCTATACATTTCAGCAAGATTCGCGCCTTTACCTCCTAAGAGGTTTTTTAGATGGGCTCCTCCTTCCTCAAAAAGATAAACCCTCAAACTAAACACACCCAGATTTAGTGCAACCTAAGGCATAGGCTTAGGTTGAAGGGTGCTGAATATTTAGCCTACCTCCTATAAAAAGAGTACGGAATATTAAAAAATTTTCTTACAGAAAAAGAAGATACAGTTTAATTTTTAGTGTTAAACCACCACTCTTATTGTTTTCCCTTGGTTTAAGGCTTTAATAAGATGTTTTCCAACCTTACTTCTCTTAGATATTCTTATCTGCGCCTTTTTACTTACTGTTGCTGGAAATAAAAATTCTCCATCAGCATAAACATTTACAGTTTTTCCAATAAGATTTTCATCAAAGTTTAGATTTATAGTATTTCTTGTTTCTTGGATTGTAAATTCTACTTCCTCACCTTTAACCTCTTTAACTCTTTTTTGTTGGAGAGGTTGGACTTCAAGCCTAATTCCTAGCTTTTCCTCTAACCTTGAAATTGTTAAACCTCCTCTACCAACAAGCTTAGGGATAGCCTTTCTTGAAACCTTAACAATAGCATAATTATCTTTTAATTCAACCTCAGCATAAGGGTCAAACCTTCTAATCTCCTCTAAAACTTTTTCTGCAGCAAGCTTTTCTAGGGGTTTAGGTTTTCCCTTAAATTCAGCTACAGGAACAACAACATTCTCATTTCCAAAAGTGTAAATTTCATATTCAAGCTCTTTGGTTTCAAAATCTTTAACCTCAATAACAGGTCTTGCTAAGTCTTCTTCAGTCATTCCTGTTGGAACCTTAACAGTTAAGCTTAACTCATAAACCCTCTCAATTTTCCCATATCTGATAAAAATTAGGGTGTCAACTATATGGGGAATCATTCCAAGTTCAACTCTACCAATAAATCTTTGAATAGCGTCAATAGGGTTGCTTGCATGAACAACACCCACCATTCCAACCCCAGCAAGCCTCATATCAGCAAAAACATTAAAGTCCTCAGTTTTTCTAAGCTCATCAAAAATTGTGTAATCAGGTCTAACAAGCAAAAGAATTTCTGCAGCCTTCTCAAAACTTCCTTCTAAAGGCCCATACTGAGTAATTTCAACTCCAACCTGAAGATCTCTTGGAGACTCAAGAGTTTTAACAATTTTACCTTGCCTCATATAAAATTCAGCAAGAGAAGAAGCAAAAGTTGTTTTTCCAGATCCTGGAGGACCAGCAATAAGAATTCCTTCAGCTCTCTCCCTTAACCTTTCTATAAGCCTTTCACTAAGCTTATAGTCTTCAAGCTTAAGTTTTACAACAGGCCTAACAATTGTTACTTCAAGCCCATCAGAGAAAGGTGGTCTTGCAATAGCTATCCTGTAGTCTTCAAGCTGAATAACCATTGCTCCACTACGGCTAATCTCATGAAAACCTTTTCCAGCTCTAACAGCCTCAAAAATTTCACCTATAATTTCCTCAACCTCTTTAGCTGTTAAAGGCTTTTCACCTATAGGTTTAAGCTCAAATTTTTCAGGCACACCCTTTTTTGCTAAGGGAGGAACACCCTCCTTAATATGAACACTAAGAGTATCTGGAGTGAAAAATTTTTCAAAAATAAGTTTTACAGGTTTTTCTTCTAATGGTAAATATTTTACCTTAGTTCCATCTGCTTCAGCTGTTAAGGCCTGAACATAGTCAGAAGTATAAAGTACACAATCCTCTTTTTTCGCTAAATCCATAATTAACGCATCTATACGTCCACTTCTAGCAAGTCTAATATCCTCAAGACTTGGTCTTCCACCAACAAACCTTACTGGGATACCTTTCTTTTCACAGACCTCTCTAAGCTTTTTTAGCTCTTTTAAACCAATAAACCCTGTTTCTCTACCCTTGGATGCTTGAGCCTGAAGCTCCTCAACAACAATCACAGGAATAACAATTTCAACATCACCTTCAACTTCTCCAGACTCAACAAGAGAAGTTATTTTTCCGTTAATGATTACAGAGCTGTCTGGTAAAATTTTTTTAACCAATCTTTAATTCCCTACGTTTTTATGGGTAGGATATATTCCAATGAATATTAACCTTCTTTCTGAAGGAGAAGGTCACTATAAGAAAGCTTTTCAAGTTTTTCCTCTCTTAAACCAAGCTTTTTCATAAGCCAAACCAAAAGTTTTCTGCTTTTCTCTAAATCTTTTTTTGTGTTTCTAGTTGGTTTTTCAAACTCAAGATATTCTCCTAAACCTTTAACCTTGTCAAGATGGATTCTTACACCTTTCCATAGGTAGATTTCTCTCCTCTTCTCAACAACAACCAAAACACCCAAAACTTTTTCAAGAATTTTTCTTAGAAAGCTTGGTCTCTTAACTTCAACAATTAAAAGACTGCTTTTCTTGGGTTTAGGGATGTTTTCTCTTTCATAGTAGATTAGCTGAGCGTTTTTTAATCCTTTAACCTCCCTTAGTTTTAGTCTACCCTTTTCAATTTTAAAATATGTATCCTTTTGCTGAAAAACACCAACTTTTTTAGCTTTAAGTCTTCCTATTTTTTCTCTAACCTCATCTAAACTATCAATTTTTGCTTTAATTTCTAAGTTTAACTTCTTCAACTTACCTGCTATAATTCACTTAATTCTTATTTCTTTTTTTCTTGAAGTAGTTCTTGAAACTTTTTAAGCTGTTCCGATTTTCCAACTAAAAGTAAGATGTCTCCTTTTGAAAGAACGGTGTTTGAGCTTGGTTTAACTTCCACTTTTCCAGCTTTACTTAATGCAAGAATTTTAGCTCCAGTTTTCTTTTCAATCTCAGATTCACCGATAGTTTTTCCTTCAAGTTTTGAATCTGGATGAATACAGAACTGAAGAACATCAAGATCTTTTGTTAAAACTATTCTGTCAAGCAAATCTAAAATAAAAGGTTTAACTAATGCTTTAGCTATCATTCTACCACCTTCAACTTCAGGTGAAATTACAGAGTCAACTCCAATTTTATACATTTTTTCTATTGTTTCTGCATGATTTGCTCTTGCAACAACGTAAATGTCTGGTTTTAAAGCTTTTGCTGTTATTGCAACAAAAACATTATCAACATCACTATCAAAAACCGTGGCAATACCTTTAGCTTTTAAAATTCCAGCTTCTTTAAGGGTTTCCTCTCTTAAAGCATCTCCATGAATAACGGGTATACCTTTTTCAAAAAGCTCCTTAACAACTTCCTCATTCTTTTCTATAACAACAAAATTTTCTTTCATTCTTTTAAGCTCATCAACAACAACCTCACCAATATCCCCATAACCGCAAATAATATAATGGTTTTCAAGAGGCTTCCTAATTTCAGGTTTACCCATAGCTTCTCTTACACTCCTTCTTAAAACTTCTTCGGTAATTGTTTCTAGGGCTATAGCTAAAGCCCCAATACCAACTAGTATCAGAAAAGATGTAAATAGCTTACTAGCAGGAGTTGTAGGATAAATTTCTCCATAACCAACTGTTGAAATTGTGACAATGGTAAAATAGAATGCATCCAGCAGAGACAAGTTTAAGAGGAAACTATAGCCAACAACACCAAACCCAATAATTGTTGGTATCATAAGAAGTGAAATTAAAAGTCTCTTACGTATCAACTTCTACCAACAAAAAATATGGTTAAAGTTGAGCTAAAAGTTGGCTTAAAGAATCCTTAATTTTCCCTATTTTTTCCTCAAACCCCTTAAGTTTCTCTTCAGCCTCCCTTAGCTTATTCTCAGTCTCTCTAAGCTTTTCTTCAGCACTCTTTAGTTTTTCCTCCGTTTCCTTAAGTTTTTCCTCAGATTCTGCTGGTATCTCCTTTATTGTTGGAAGCTCTATTTTTACACCCTCCTTGATAAACTTTTCATAAGTCTTTAAAACAAGTTCTCCAGCCTTAGTTTTACCTTGTAAGTGGTTTCGGATTGTTGCTTCTGTTCTTCCAAGCTCCTCAGCAATTTTTGAAACAGGCATTTTTGCTTTTTCTCTAGCTAATGCTGAAGCTGCTACAGCTAAAGAGTCTATCCATGTTAAACGTTCTGATGGGTTTCGAAGCTCCTCTAAAACTTCAGGTCTAAAAAGAGTTCCGATAAGTAAAGCATATTCAAGTTTATGTATATCTTCTCTACCCATAGGTGAAAGAGGGATTTCTTCACTCAAACATTCTCACCCCCTACCTTTCCTCAACCTCCCTACGTTTGAGTGTTAAAACTTTTTGAGGATGAATAACTATCCCTTTATCTGTAATATCAAATGGGTGACGATGCATAGAGTGACTTGTACCTCTCATCTTCCAAACTATAAGGCTTCTATAAAGTGAGCCGTCCACCTCATCAAGGTCTAAACGAACTATCCCATCAGCAGCATGTTCAACTCCAGGTCCACCAAAACCACGCTCAGTTACACTAACCTGTGAAACAAGAATTGATGTACTTCCAAGACCTGAAAGAACCTTTTTAAGCTGCATAACAATACTTCTAGCCATCATGGGTTTCGTAATATATAGAGTTGTAACAGAATCGATTACTACACGTTCAGCACCAACCTCCTTTATAGCCATCCTAATAGTGTCAACTAGACTTTGAACATCATCAGGTGCTCTAACAACAAATCTTTCTCTCTTAGCAGCCTCCCCAATTCCACCTGTAAAAGCGTCAACAATAGCAAACTTTCCCTCAGCCTCAAAATGTTTAACTTCCCATCCAAACTGAGCCATATTAACCCTAACCTGAACAGGATGCTCTTCTAAAGCAACAAAAACACCATTTTCACCTTTAGTTAAACCCTCATAAAGAAACTGCTGACCAAAAATAGATTTCCCAGTACCAGGTCCACCAGCTAAAAGCACAATATTTCTTCTCGGAATCCCACCATTCAAAATTTTATCCATACCAGGTATACCTGTACTCACCCTTTCCAATTTTTTCACCACCGGAGACTTCATTTAATTTTAGCGTAAACATGCGATTTAAGTCTATAATTTCCATATTTTATAAAAAACTAACAAGAAAATTACATTAGAGATTTAGCTTAAAATTGGAGGTGGCCGATCGTAAACTAGAAGGGTGATGAACCTTGGTACCCTTACAGGGACCATGGCTCATCACCCCGACCACCCCTTTCTCGTTTTCCAAGATTTTTAAATATGAGAAGCCATATATAAGTCTTTCTCACATTTAACTTATTTAAAATGTGAGAAAAGCTTATAAGTCCTCCGTACCGAAACATTAATGAAAATGAGGCAAACTTTTGTTACAACCGTTGACCATAAGAATAAAAGGGTTAAGGTTAGCCTAGGAAAAGAAGTTTTAACTTTTCCTATGGTTAAAAAAGCCCTAATACAGGTTAAAAAGTATCTGGGAAAAAATTATCAAGTTGTGGTTGAAGGTTATTTTGCTGGAAGAGAATATTCAAGGGAAGTTAAAGCTTTTCTTTTTGCTCTTGAGGTACTAGGGCAAAAAAATAGAGTTGTTCTTATTGATAAAGCAGGATATAGGAAAGCTGAAAGAAGAAAACTAAGGGAAAAAGTAGAAAAACTTTATGTTAAAGGTAAGAGGGTGAAAGAGCTTGCAAAACAATTTAAAATCCCTGAGAAGACTGTCTATAGATGGGTTAAAACAAAACCTTAAATTAAGATAACCGCCTACCTAAAACTTGGATATATTTTGTAGGGGTGTAATTATAGTTGTCTTGGGATCCTCTTGAGGAAATGAGGAAAATTCACCGTGAAGTTGACAGGTTGTTTTCAGATTTTTTTGGTAAACCTAAAGCCTTAATACCTGAAGGTTTTAGAGAACCTTTAATTGATGTTTGTGAAACAGATGAAGAAATTATTGTTTTTGCAGATATACCTGGAGTTGAAAAAGAAAATATTAAGTTAAATGCAACTGAAGACTCGCTTGAAATTAAAGCTGAGAAAAGAGGAGAGGAGAAGATGGAGAAGGCTGAATATGAGCTTAGAGAACGTAAATATTTAGGGTTTTATAGGCTGATTAGTCTTCCAGTAAAGGTTGATGCTTCTAAAGCTAAAGCAACCTATAAAAATGGTGTTTTAGAGGTTAGACTTCCAAAAATTGAGGCTGCAAAAAGAGTTAGTGTACCAGTAGAATAAATAAAGATGATGAGACTGTTTAGTGTGGTGTTAATTTTTGAACGGAGATTTTTTTACTCTCTTCTGGTTTATCCTACTATTCCTATTTATCTTTCCCCAGTTTAAACTTCATCTGCTTAGAAGTGCACGTCTTAGGCTTATTAGACAAATTGAAAGAAAAAGAGGCTGCAGAATGATAACAATGATTCATCGACAGGAACAGATAGGGTTATTTGGTATACCTTTCTACCGCTATATAGACATAGAAGACTCTGAGCAGATTTTAAGAGCAATTAGAACAACTCCCCCAAATACCCCCATAGGGATAGTTATTCATACTCCAGGAGGATTGGTGTTAGCAGCAGCTCAAATAGCCTTAGCCCTAAAAGACCATCCAGCAAAAACAACTGTTATTGTTCCTCATTATGCTATGAGTGGGGGAACTCTAATAGCTTTAGCTGCAGATGAAATTTTAATGGATCCACATGCAGTTTTAGGCCCAATAGATCCTCAGCTTTCAGATCCTCAGGCTGGGGTTATGCCTGCTGCCTCTATTTTAAGAGCTGTTGAAGAAAAAGGAAGAGAAAAAGTTGATGATTTAACATTAATTAAGGCAGATATAGCTGAAAAAGCTATTAAACAGCTTAAAGAGCTTGTTGTTGAACTAACTAAGGATAAGCTTGGCCTAGAAAAAGCAGAAAAACTTGCTGAAGTTTTAACAACAGGACAGTGGACTCATGACTATCCTTTAACAGCAAAAAGGCTTATGGAGCTTGGTATACCTGTAAAAACAGAAATCCCAGAGGAGGTTTATATGTTAATGGAACTCTATCCTCAGCCAGCTCAAAGAAGACCTGATGTTGAATTTATTCCCCATCCTCCTATTCCATCAAGACCTGAAAGACCCAGCCAAAGACAAACAGGCTAAGCAGACAATTCCTAACTTTTT
>CAZAHF010000045.1:0-10345 GCA_964484995.1 uncultured Candidatus Bathyarchaeia archaeon
ACCCCTCCAAGCATCCAACGTCCAGACTTAGGTTGCTCCCTCCCGGGCCTAGCCAGGTTCGTCTGGTAAGACGGCTACCCCAACCCTACGGATGGAGCAGCCGTCTCCGCGGATCCTGGAGGACAGGTGTTCATAGGTGGGTTTGGATGGTTTAAGGTGGGGCTGGGTGCGCCTCACCTCAGCTTTCGGCCCGCCGTATAGGGGGTTTGCGGTCAAACCCAGACGGGTTTTCAGGGGACCCCTAGCCCCCCGCCTAGACCCACCGCAAAAGAAAATTGAAGCAAAGCAAAAAATAAACTTTCTGAAGGTTTGTTAAAAAACAGTTTCACCTTTAATAAACTTTAAAGCTTCAATTGTTTTTGGTTTTTCAAAAAAATCTTTTGCTGATGTGTCCTCAAAAACTTTTCCTGATGATAGGTAAACTATTCTTTCAGCAAGTCTTTTTGCTTGAAAAAGGTTATGGGTTGCAAAAACAACTGTAGTCTGACTTTTAATTCTGCCTATAATCGACTCTATTATGGAAGCATTTTCAACATCAAGGTTTGCTGTTGGCTCATCAAGCAGAAGAATTTCAGGTTTTAATGTTAAAGCTCTAGCTAAAGAAACTTTTTGCTGTTCTCCACCAGAAAGATTTTTAGCTTTTCTATTTTCAAAACCTTTAAGACCAAAAAGAGTTAAAGTTTCTTTAACCCTTTTATCAATTTCTTTTTTTGATAATCCTCTAAGCTTAAGACCGTAAGCAACATTTTCATAGACAGTTGTATTTAACATAACTGTTCTTTGAAAAACCATTGTAATTTTTCTTCTAAACTCCAAAACTTGCTCCTCAGTTAAAGGATTTCCATTATAAAGAATTGTACCCTTGTCTGGCTGAGTTAGCCCAGCCATAATTTTTAGAAGAGTTGTTTTTCCCGCCCCGTTTGGACCTAGAATAGCTAAAGTCTCATTTTTGTTAACCTTTAAACTAACATCCTTTAAAGCTTCAACAGAACCATAAGACTTGCTTACATTTACAAGCTCCAATATGGTTTGAGTCATGTTTTAGTTTCAGCTCCCTTTTCTTTGAAGAATGTTTAAGGCTAAATTTAAGGTAAAAACTATTAGAAGAAGAACTATTGTTAAAGCTATACCAAGCTCAATTTCACCTCTAACAGTTTCTAGAGCAATAGCTGTTGTTAAAACTCTTGTAATTCCTCTAATATTTCCACCAACCATTAAGGCTACACCAAGCTCAGCAACAGCCCTATTAAAACTTGCAGCTAAAGCTAAAACAACACCTCTCCCAGCCTCCCTAATAACAGTCAAAGATTCTTGAATTTTTGAGGCCCCAAGAGTTTTAGCCAGCAGCCTAACCTCCGGGTCTAAGGCTTCTATTGCACCCACAGTAAAACTTACAACTATGGGTGTTACAAGAATAGCCTGCCCAACCATTATACCAAGAGGGTTATAGAGGAGATGAAGAGGACCAAGAGGACCTGTCTTAGAAAAAAGAAGATAAAGAATTAAACCTAAAGCGACTGTTGGCATACCCATTAACGCATTAAAAAACCCAATCAAAAACGGTTTTCCCTTAAACTCTTTAAAGGTTAAGGTTAGGCTTATAGGAAGACCAACAGCAGCTGCAAGAAGAGTTGCTCCACCAGAAACCTGGATAGACCTTAAAGTAATCTCAAAAAGCTCTGTGGCTGAAAAGCTTAATGTTTGAAACAAACTTTCAAACATTTTTTATTTCACAAACCATTAGTTTTAGGGAAAAGAGTATACTTTGCTGGACATTCTTCACCCTCAATAAAACCATAACCTTTAATCCATTCAACAATAGGAGTTTCCCTACCTTCTTTTAGTAGTTTTACCGCTGGGTTAAAAAGCGGTTTACCGTATTCTTTAACACCAAAATTTCCAATTAAATTTTGGCCTTCATCGGAGATTAAGAAATTTACAAATTTCATAGCTGCCTTAAAATTTACATTTTTCACCTTTTCAGGGTTTACAGCTATAACACTATAAACGTTTATTAGCTTCTCATCTTCACCGACAAGAATCTTAAGTTTAATTAACCCACCCTTAGAATATTTTAGGTAGGTTCCAATATCAGTTAAAGTATAAGCATCTTTCTCATTAGCTAAAAGAAGAGTTTTACCCATTCCAGCACCAGACTCAAGAAACCAAGGTTCCTCACGTAGTTTTTCAGGGTTAAAGCCAGCAGAAACCCATAAAGTCTTCTCCTTTACATGAGTACCTGAATTATCTCCACGTGAAACCCAAAACGCTTTTCCAGATCTACCAGCTTCAACTATCTTTCTTAGTGCCTCTTCTACATTTAACCCAGAAATTTTTGCTGGGTCTGATTGTGGACCAACCAAAACAAAAAAATTGTAGGCTATTATTCTTCTGTTTACACCATAACCGTCTTCCAAAAACTTCTTTTCTAGTTTTGGTGCATGAACAAGCACAACATCCGCATCACCACGAGAAGCATACTGTAAAGCAATACCAGTTCCAGCTGAAATAAACGAAATATCATATTGAGAAAACTTTTTCTCAAAAGCTTCTTCAACCACATCAAGTAAACCAGTATCGTAGAGGCTTGTAGTTGTAGCTACAATCAGCTTCTCTTTTACAGGATGATGGTAAACACTATAATATAGAAGACCAGCTATTAGTAAGCATAAAACAACAACTAGAAAAATTTTTGTCTTCATAAATATATACCCACAAACCGTTATGCATAGCTGTATATTACGGTAAACAAAAGCATGTATTTAAGATTTTGGCATCAAGAAGAAAGCTAAAGCTTTTTTTCTAGCTCTTCTTTTAGAAAACTTATTGTTTTTACTGGTGTTGGATCAACTTTGTTTAGGATAGCTAGATAATAGCTTAGATAATCTCCAAAGTAGAGAGTTGAAAACATTTTTGCAAGTTTTGTTTCTCCTCTACTATAAACTTCATGTATATTGCTTGTTTTTTGGCTTAGAATTTTCTTTAAAACCTCAAATCTAACCTTGATTTCTAAGGGTTCATCATGGCTTCTTAAAAGTATAACCGATAAAAGTTTAGCTAGGTTAGGTTTAAGGTTTTCCCATCCAACAACCTCATTATGGTTTAGTTCGGGTAGAACATCAAACTTACAAAACATTTTACTGTTTTCGTTAAGCTGAGTTTTAATTCGGTAGGCAACACCCGTGTATTCTCTAAACCCATAGATTACAGGGATGGTGTCTTTAATCTCTAATGCAAGCTTTTTAGCCTTATTTTGGTTTGTTGGAATAGAAGCTTTTATTTCGTCTTTCACCTTATCTAGAGTTTTTACTGTATCAAGAATTTCTTTACTTATCCCTTCAATAACACCTATCTTTTCAAGAATTATTGCTGGTATTGTAAAAAGGTAGGGTAGTGCAAGTCTAGGCTGAAAACCTGCTGGAATTTTAACATGTAAAACACCATTTTTTTCACAGTATTCTTTAAGCAAACCACCAGAGCTTACACCAACAATTAAACACTCTTTTTTTAAAGCCTTCATAAACGCGTCTAATGTTTCTTTTGTGTTGCCAGAGTAGCTTACAGCAAAAACAAGTGTATTCTTATCTAGGTGTACAGGTATAATAGAGTCTCTACAAATCTCTACTGGTAGAGAGATTGTTTCATAACCCCAATCCTTAAGAAGACTACCACCTATAGAGGAGCCGCCCATCCCAAGAAAAGCAACCTTTAAAATTTTTCTTTTTGGTAGGTCTTTAACCTCAACTTTTTCAGCTAACCTTAAAGCATCCATATAGTGTTTTGGTGTGGATTCAAGAACAGAAGCCATCCGACTTTTATCTATAGAAGCCAAAAACTCTTGGCTGTCAAGATTCTCTTCAACCATGTTAATGTCCCCTTAAATGATTTTTCTACTCTAACACAAAAACGTATTTGTGTCTAAGTTAAACTACCCTTATAGGTGTTAAACCTAAAATGTATCCTCCAAAAAGAAAAACCTCAATAACTGTTGCTTTACCAGCTTCAACAACAGCAGATATTCCACACTTAAGAGAAAAAACTTTTAGGCTTGGTTTTATAGGTAGAGTATTAGCAATTTTTAGAGTTGATAAAGTTTTAATTTATAGGGATAAACCTCAAAACCAAGATTTTAAGATCATAAAAAAAGTTTTGGAGTATATGGTTACACCTCAATACCTAAGAAAAACTGTTTTTAAGCTTACTCCAGAGTTAAGGTATGTTGGTGTTCTTCCACCTTTACGAACACCAGACCATCCGACAAAAAGGTTTTCTCAACAGCTTTTTGATGGTGAGATAAGGAAAGGCTTAGTTTTAAGGTCTTCAAGAAAAGGCTCTTTTGTTGATGTTGGTGTTGAAAAACCTATTTTTGTTAAGAGAGAAATTGAAACCAGAAAAATTGTGAATTTAAGGATTCATAGGGTTGATGGGGAGATTAAGGGTGAGATTGTTGATTTGGATGAGATACCCTACTATTGGGGTTTTCAGGTTGAGGTGTCTAAGCAAAGTCTGGGTGAGATTGCTAAACGTAAAGAGTTTAACCTTAAAATTTCAACCTCAAAATATGGAAAACCGATTGAGAATGTTGTTGATAGGCTTAAAGAAAGATGGTTAAACTCAAAAAATGTTCTTGTTGCTTTTGGTTCTCCAACGGAGGGTATAAGAGAGATTTTGGCTAGAGAAAATTTAAAGCCGGAAGATGTTTTTGACTTCAACCTAAATACAATAAAAAATCAGGGGACAGAAACGGTTAGGGTTGAAGAAGCTTTAGAAGCTACATTAGCAATTTTTAATTTTCTTTTTAAAGATTAACTTTAATAGGCTTCTTTTAACCAAGAATCAAACATAAAGGGTTTTTGGTGGTTGAGGTTTAGGTTTGACTAAAAAAGGAGTACTTATTGCTGTTGAAGGGATTGATGGTGCGGGAAAAACAACTCAAGCCTATCTTTTAGTTGAGAAACTTAAAAAGCTTGGTGTTAAAGCTGAATATACTACAGAGCCAACCTATGGTCGGGTTGGAGATATTTTAAGACTTCATGTTGCAAGGATGAAAAAAAGGGAACCTATTTATGAGGCTTTGCTTTATACGGCGGACAGATTCGAACATGTTAAAAGGGTTATTCAACCAAAAATTAGGAGAGGAATAGTTTTAGTTTCAGATAGATATGTTTATTCAACTTTGGCTTATCAAGGAGCAGCTGGTTTAGATGAGAGATGGCTTAGAGAACTAAATTTTTTTGCTCCAAAACCAAACTTAACAATTTATATAGATGTGCCTCCAGAAAAAAGTTTAAGGAGGATAACTGGAAGAAAAACTGTTTTTGAAGAGTTAAACTATGCAAGAAAGGTTCGTGAATTTTATTTAAAACTTGCTAAGAAGGAAGGTTTTCTTGTTTTTGATGGGACAAAAAAGATTGAGGCTTTACATGAGGAAATAGTTTCTGCAACGGTTAAACGTCTTAAAAGGCTTGGGATTCGTGTTTAATGTGTGGTAGGAATAGGTAGGAACAGTTACTACCTGTTTTAAAGAGGAGGGTTTGTTAATGTCCTATAATTTTAACTGGGTGTAGAGGTTTTAAACCTTCAATTAGGGTTTTTTCGTTTATTTTGTCTATAAGTTTTCGGATTAGGATGTTGAGTGGAAGTTTTCTTGTGCCTTTAAAATGGTGAACTTTAACTTCTAGGATTCTGGGTTCTTCTAAACCAAACCTTACATGGTGAAAGTCAGACCAGAGGGAGACTTCTTTTCCATCTTCACGTTTATACCTATAAAAAACACATACAAGAAAGTCGAGGGTTTTACAGGTTTTGCTTTTCATTTGTTTTTTAAATCTTTTAAACTCGTTTTCGCTTAAAAAGTTGAATGCTACTCCTTCAGCAATTCCAATTTCAAATTTGCATGTTATAGGTGTTGTTGTAGCTATAATGTCTGGGTCTGCAATTTCAACATGCCCATTTAAGTCTTTTAAGGCTTCAACAATTAAAAACTGAAGTTTTCTTGTTGAGATAAGGTGGGAAAATTCTGCGTAAGCCTGAATTAGGTCTTCAGGGAAGGTTTCAAATCTTCCTAGGGTTTGTTGCTGCCTCAACTTTTACCATCGGATTAGATGGTAACGCTAACCATATATGGTTTACTCTAATCTTCCATATTTTAGAGGAAAGACTTTGGCTGAGTATGTTAATCACCCCTTAATTAGGGAAGGAGTTGTTGAGAAAAGAGATTATCAGCTTAACATAGTTAAAACATGTCTTAGGGGAAATACTCTTGTTATTTTACCAACAGGTTTAGGTAAGACTGTTATTGCAGCGTTGCTTGCAGCTGAAAGGCTTTCTATGTATCCAGATGGAAAATGTTTTGTTTTAGCACCGACAAAACCCTTAACAATTCAGCATTATGAAACTTTTAAGTCTGTTTTAAACCTAAACCAGGAAAATTTTGCTTTTTTTACTGGTGAAACTCCACCTTCTAAGAGAAGTTTAACAGAAGCAAAAATTGTTTTTTTAACCCCTCAGGTTTTGCTTAATGACCTTATTGCTGGAAGAATAAGTCTTGAAAATGTTGTTCTTATGGTTTTTGATGAAGCCCATAGGGCTGTTGGAAACTATCCTTATGTGCTTATAGCTGAACTTTATAAGAGGCAGGGGAAGAATAGGCTTATTGTTGGTTTAACAGCTTCACCAGGCTCAACAAGAGAAAAAATTGATGAGGTAAGAAGAAATCTTGACATAAGGTTTGTTGAGGCTAGAACAGAGGAAAATCTTGATGTTAAACCTTATATTCAGCCAGTTAAAGTTGAGTGGGTTGAGGTTGAGTTATCCCCCCAATTTAGGAGAATAGAAGAAAACTTAAAATCTCTTATTAAAGAAAAACTTCAAAACCTTTATGAGTCTGGTTTTCTGGAAAAAAAGACCTCAAAAATCACGTTTAAAGAGTTTCTTGGTTTAAAAGAAAAGATTAAAACAAAAATTTCTAGTGAGGCTGGAGCTAACCTTGAAACTAAAAAAGCTATGGTTGATTTGATGTGTGTAAGACATGCCTCCCACGCTCTTGAGCTGCTTGAAACTCAAGGTTTAACCCAGCTAAAGGAGTATTTTAGTAGACTTAAAACTAAAGCTGAAAGACCTGGAAACTCCTCAGCTAAAGAATTTTTGTTGGATGGTAGAATTCAGGAAACAGTTAACCTTGTTTTAGTTTATGAAACACAAAAGATTGAACATCCAAAAACAGATAAGCTTTTAGAGGTTGTGGAAAAAAGTTTGGCTGAGGGTGCTAGGAGAATTATAGTTTTTACAAACTACCGTGAAACCTCTAAAAAGCTTGTTGAAAAACTTAACATGGTTTCTGGTGTTAAAGCAGTAAGGCTTGTTGGGCAGACTGATAAGCAAGGGGATGTTGGTCTTTCCCAGAAAGAACAGGCTGAGATACTCTCAAGTTTTAGGGAGGGAAACTTTAATGTGCTTGTAGCTACTCAAGTGGCTGAGGAGGGAATTGATGTAGCTTCATCTGATGTTGTTGTTTTTTATGATAATGTTCCAAGCGCGGTAAGGTTTATTCAAAGACGTGGAAGAACAGGGAGAATTGCACCTGGGAAAGTTGTTGTTCTTATAGCTAAAGGTACCAGAGACCATGTTTATTATAGGTTGGCTCGCTGGAAGGAGAAGTTAATGTTAAAGGCTGTAAGAAAGGTTCAGGTTGAGAGTGGTTTAGGGTTTAAACAGGAATATCTTGAAAGATTTATTGAGAGGGATTCTAGGCTTAGTAGGTTAACAGTTCTTGTTGATAGTAGAGAAGCAAATTCAGCTGTTGTTAGGGAGCTTGTTAGGTTTGGTGTTAATGTTAAACTTCAAAATCTTCCTGTAGGAGACTATGTAATATCAGAGGAGGTTGTTGTTGAGAGAAAAACTGTTTCTGATTTTGTATCTTCAATTATAGATAAACGTCTTTTTACTCAAGCTAAAAGCCTTGTTTCAACCTATCTTAAACCAGTGTTTATTGTTGAGGGTGAAAATCTTTATAGTGGTTCAGGAGTTTCAGCTAAAGCTATTAGAGGAGCAATTCTAAGCCTAAACCTAGACTATAAAATTCCTGTTGTTTTAACAAAAAACCCTACTGAAACAGCATCATATTTGGTTTTGATGGCTGAAAGAGAACAGCTTGAAAAAGATTCTCATCCAACAATCCGTGGAGAAAGAAAACCACTTAGCCTAAAAGAACAGCAGGAATATGTGGTTGCAGGACTTCCAAATGTAGAGTTAACCTTAGCTAAAAGGCTTTTAGCAGCTTTTGGCTCTGTAGAAAAAATTTTTCAAGCCTCAAAAGAAGAGTTAAAAAAGGTTCCGGGAATAGGAGAAACCATAGCTGAAAAAATAAGAAAAGTTATAACCGCAAAATACAACACGGAAGAATAGAGTTTATTTGGTTTTAGTGTTTTACTAGGAAGTTTATTATGTCTTTTTCTGTTATTATTCTAAGCAGTTTATTCTTGTTTGTGTTGTCAACCACAGCCACCGTATCCACATCGTTTACCCGCATTCTGTCTATTAAGGTTGCTACAGACTCGTTTGGTGTTACAGTAACCTTTAGTTTTCTCATCTTATCTTTAACACAAAGACTTTCTAACTCTTTAAATGTTAAGTCTTCAAGGTCATACCTAAAAATTGAGCCTAAAAGCCTCCCAGTTTTGCTTACAACTGTTAGGGTGTCAAGCTTAAATGTATCAAGAATTCCTTTAGCTTTAACAAGTGAATCTCCAGCTTGAACAACAACCAGGTCTGCTGAAGGTATATCTGAAACCTTCTCCTTATTAAAAAATCTTTGCACATAAAACTTTGAAACATCCTCAATATCATCAACATGGGTAACATCAGCCATTTTTCTACTTAAAAACTTTAATGTAAAAGGAGTAAAGAAAACTATGATTAAAACTATCAGAAGTGTTACGGAGTAAAGCTCTTGGCTAATTAACCCTAAAGTAAGACCTGAAATTAAAAATGCAACATCAATACCACCCATAGACAAGGTACTAAAAGATGTAAAAAGAGGATTTGTAAACCGACTATATTTTGAGGATAAATATCCTGCTAAAAACTTAGAAGCTAAAGTTGCGAGGATAAGCAAAAAAATCATAAGCATATAGTTTTGGTTAAAAACAACAGTTAAATATAAGCCAACACCGGCAAAAAACAAAGGCTCAAAAAAACCGTAGGTAAAAGCATGAAGACGTTCACTTATCTCGATTCTTCCCTCCTCAACAACAAACTTTGAAAGCATAACACCCAAAATAAACGCTCCAAAAGCCCCATGAATACCGCTAACTTCACCCCAATAGCTTACAATAAAAACAAGAGAAATAATAATAGCAAACATAGCTTCACGAGTAACCATATTTTTTTCTACAACCTTAAGAAAAGGTGTTAAAAGATAATGGCTAAAAGCCACTGTAACCGCTATAAAAAGACCAACCTTAAGAAGACTTTCAGCAACAATCATACCAAGGTTTGTTCCAGCTCTCATAGATGCTTGAAGAAGAGCACTAAGAATAAAAATCCCAAGAATCTCATTTAGGCTATTTATTGTAAAAGTCTCAGCACCAACATGGGTTTTTCTTAACCCTAAATCAGAAATAATTTTTGTAAGAGGCCCAACACAACTCATAGCAAGCAAAACACCAATAAAAAGAGCAGCCAGAGAGTCAACATTAAAAATTTTTAGCAACATAAAAATCGAGAAAGCTGGAAAGGCTATTAGTAAAATTCCCCCAAAAAATAGGCGTTTTGAAACTGAAGACCTTATTGCTACAACATCAAACTCTTCAAGCCCAGCAAGAAAAAGCATAAAGTTAATACCAACACCAAGAAAAAGCAAAATCTCCTCTTCAGGTTTAACAATACTAAGGATAGGTGGACCTAAAACTATTCCAGCTAAAACAGCACCAGCAAGAGTTGGTAACCTAACCTTTTTAAAGGCTTCCTCAAATATTTTTGCTACAAACACAAGTAAACCAATAAAAAGTAAACCTTCAACCTGCATAAAATTTCAAAGTTTAGTTTTTCAAACAGCAAACATAAATTTTTAGACTAAAAAACTCCAAAACAACAAAACTAAAAAATAAATCTCCACCAAAATTCTTCTCTATCTTTTAACTACTAAACCTAAAAAACTCTAGCATGGTTTAACCCTTATTGCTTAATTTATGTTCAGAACCTTAATAACCTAAAATGGCGCCGGGGATGGGATTTGAACCCATGCGAGCCCAAAGGGCTCACTGGATTTCTCGGTTAAGACACTCAAAGTTTTCTCGAGTCCAGCGCGTTAGCCACTCCGCCACCCCGGCTTCAACCTAGTAGG
>CAZAHF010000046.1:0-10280 GCA_964484995.1 uncultured Candidatus Bathyarchaeia archaeon
TTATTATAATCTTCTCCAAGCTTTTTTTCATTTTTCTTGGTTAGGTTAAGTAGAAAATCAAAATTTTTTATAATATCATTGGAGACTTTTAGGTAAGTTTCAATAGCACCTGTTTCCTCTTTGTTTTCTAAAAGGGAAGTAAAAAGTTTTTCCTTATCAGAAAAGAGGTTATCTAAAGTTTTTCTTGTTTCATCAATGTCATTCTTAATCTCTTCTATTTCTTTAACAAGATTTTCCAGGTTTAGATTCTTCTTTTTTAACTCTTGGTATAGGGTATCTAAACTTTTTTCTGTTTTTGTGACATAAGCCCAAGCTAATTCACGTTCAAGATAAGCCTTTTTTCCAGCTAAATCCCTTTTTTTAAGATACTTTTCATATTGTTCCTTCCAGTATTGAAGAGTTTGTTCAGCGTTTGATAAAAGACTAAGAACAGACGATTCTTCACTAAGAACTTGGCTAAGCCTTTCTTGAGCTTCAACTATTCTTTTTCTGTAGTTTTGGAAGCCGACGGCCTCCTCTAACATTACAAGTTTCTGGTTCGGTGGGATGACACTAAATTCTTCAACCATGTTTTGATGCATTATTATAAGCATATTGTCAGGGTTTATGCCTAAACCTGAAAGAATTTTAACAACTTCAGATTTAGGGATCTCCTTATATTCAGCCTCATACCAATAGGTTCCATCTTTTCTAAGGTATCTTGAAAGCATAAATGTGTCTGAGCTGCAGCCTGGGATTGGTCTTTTACCTTTAACTGGTGAATTGTCAAAAAGAAGAGTTACTCTTGCCAGTTCTTCACCCCAACGAATTAAACCACTTAATCTTTTTGACCTCTCAGTATAAGCCTGACCTAAAGCTACTGAAAGAGCAAGAAGAATTGATGATTTACCTGAACCATTTGGACCGCAAATAATATTAAGACCAGCTTCAAACGGTATTCTCGCATACTCATAACTCATAAAGTTTTCCAAGATAATTTCTTTTAAAAAAGCTCTTGGAAAGACTACTTCTCCCTCTTCTAATGTTTCTTCTGCCTTTTTCTTCTCCATCATACAAACGCCAACATTAGGTTTGGTAAAATAGCAAACTACAAGGTTAAACATTAAGGTTTCTAAAATTTTAGAGTAAATTTGGTGGTTAAGAAAACCTAAACTTAACTAGTCTAAGATAAAAAGGGGTTTTAGTGTAGTTTAAAAAATTTTTCCGGGATTAAGAATGTTATTTGGGTCAAAAACCCTTTTTATCCTTCTCATAAGCTCAATATTCTCTTTATCAATAAAACTTAGGAAAAACTTTTTCTTTTCAAACCCGATTCCATGTTCACCTGAAATTGTTCCACCAAAAAATTTTCCAAGAGCATAGACTTCTTTAAAGGCTTTTAGTCTAACTCTTTTATCTCCATAAAGATGAAGATGAACATTACCATCTCCAGCATGACCGTAAACAATTATGGGAATATTATACTTTTTGGAAAGATTTTTTACCTTTTTAACGAAGTCAGCTATACTGTTTCTTGGAACAACAATATCGGCTAAATCCATTTCTCCCCAGCTTTTTAAAGCATGATAAAGCTTTTCTCTAAACTCTAGAAGTTCTTTTTTAGCTTTTTCAGTATCCGGGATAAGAACGTCAACAGCCCCGTTCTTCATGCAAACTTCACCAATTTTTTCAGATGTGTTGTAGGCTTCTCCCTCATCCTTGGTATCTAAGATTATTAAAAGAAAAGCTTCAGCACCACCACTATAGGGAAATTTCTTACCCAAATATTCTTCAATAATTTTGGTAGCCTCTCTTTCGATAAACTCAATACCTGTTGGGGTTATACCGCATCTAAGAATTTTTGGAACTGTTCTAATTGCATCAAAAATGTTTTTAAATGGAGCAAGTAAAACAAATCTAACTTTGGGTTTTGTTGTAAGTCTTAGGATAACTTTTGTTATTACAGCTAATGTTCCCTCGGAACCTATAAGAAGATTGGTTAAGTCGTAGCCTGTCGAAGATTTTACAAATTTTCCGCCAGTGTTTATAATTTTTCCTGTTGGAAGCACAGCTTCTAAGCCTAAAACAAAGTTTCTTGTAACCCCATACTTTATAGCTCTCATTCCACCAGCATTTGTAGCTACATTACCACCTATACAGGCTGAAAGTTCACCTGGATAAAGCGGGTAATAAAGTCCTTTAGATTCAACAGCCTTATACAGGTCTGAAAGTGTAACTCCAGCTTCAACAACAGCAACAAAGTTTTCTTCATCAACCTCAATAACTCTATTCATTTTTTCAAGGGATAAGAGAATCCCCCCATAAACTGGGACAGCCCCACCCGAAAGACCTGTCCCGCCAGCTCTTGGTGTAACTGGAATTTTTTCTTTGTTAGCTAAACTTAAAACTTTTGAAACTTCAAGAGTGTTTTTAGGTTTAACCACAACCTCAGGTAGAAAACGTTTAGGAATGGGCATTTCATCACAAGAATACTTCTCAAGTTCATCTTTACTGGTAATAGTGTCTTCTTCTCCAACAACTGTTGTAAGTTTTTTTAAAACTTTCTCTGTTACCCTTTTATAGCCCCTCAACCCTTATCCAACCAAAATTCTTTAGGTTAAAGCTTTTCAATCTTTTCTAAACAAATCCTTTTTAGCTCAGCTAAACAAACTTCTTTTTTAAGCTTATCTATTAATCTTTTTTTAGACTCTATATCAACATTAAATCTAAACCTATACTTTATATCTAAAAGAATAAGGTTTTCAGGTGAAGCAAGTGGAAGGTTTAATTCTAGGCTTCTGGCTTCTAAAAACTGTTTAAATTGGTTTAGGTCTATCTCTTCTCTACCAATTTTTATGAGTAAGGTTACAAGTTTACGGATTAATCCTCTAACAAAGCTTTTTGATGAAAAGGTTAAAAAAATATTTTTACCTTTAAGCTTAACCTTTAACTCTTTAAGTGTTTTGGGATAAATTCCCCCATTTCTACCTACATAACTTCCAAAAACAAGTTTTTCCTGAAGTATTTTTGCAGCCCTACTCATCAACTCAAGATTCTCCCCACCATACGGATAAACATAAACATAAGTTCTTAGCTTAGCCTCTCTTCTAGGATTAAAGTTAAGGGGGACCTCAACCCAAGCCCATGCTTGAATCTCATCTGGAAAAAAAGCGTTAAGCCTCTTAAGAGAAAAAGTTTCTTTTGTGTTAAAGGCTATAGTTTGACCTAAAGCACTAACCCCACGGTCTGTTCTTGAAGCAGCCTGAAAAAGTGCTTCTTGCAGGTTTTCTATAAGCCTTGACTTTAGGAGAGCAGAACAAATTTCACCTGCCACGGTTCTTTTATCCTTCTGAAACTGAAAACCATAAAAGTTTTTCCCATCATAGTAGATTTTTACAGCATAACGCTTCATCTAGACTTGCCTACCTACTCTTTAACATGCTTTACTATGTGTGGTGCTTCGGGAATTATAAGATATTTAACAGCAACCTCAACAGCGTCAGGTGAACCAGGTAGACAGAAGATTACCTTCCCATTAACTACACCTGCAATAGCCCTTGTTAAGATTGCAGCAGAGCCTATTTTTTCAAAACTTAGCTTTCTTAAAATTTCACCAAATCCAGGTATTTCTTTTTGAAGAAGAGGTGTAATGGTTTCAACTGTTAAATCAGTTTTTGTTACACCAGTTCCACCTGTTGTAACTATTGCATCAACCTTTTTTGACTTAGATAAACTTAAAACTAAGTTCCTAATCATTGCAGGATTATCTGGAATAAGTTTTCTGACGGAAACCCTGTGGTTTGCCTGTCTAAGAAGTTTTACTATTAGGTTTCCAGACTCATCAAAAGCCTGCTTTTTTAATCTATACTTAGAAGTACTTATGGTTATAACGGCAAAATTTAGGGTTTTAGGTGCTTTCTCCTTATGTTTTAGATAGGACAACGCGTTTCCCTATCCGTAAACTTTAGATTTATCTGTAAACATAATAGTATAACCAAACTAAAAACATTCATTCTAATTTGAGGGCTTTGAGATAAAAATGTTAACAACTAAAAATTGTTGGTTTATGCTTAAACTAGCACTTCTTACTATAATTTTAACCCATAGCCTTTACGGGTTTACTTTAGCTCAAGCTCAACAAGCTTTTACCTATGAGTCTTTAACTTTAACTGTTTATGCTGATGGTGTTGTCTACGTGGAGTATACGCTTAATGTAGACCCAACTTATCCAAGAATAAATCTAACCTTACTAGGGAAAAACATAGAAAACCTAATAGTTGTTGATGAAGAAAACAGTCCTCTAGATTTTTCATTTAAGAACAAAGAAATCCTTATTGATACTCTAGGCGCCAGTATGGTAAAAGTCTCCTACACAACTTCTGACTTAACAAATAAAACTGGTAGACTATGGACTTTAACCGCAGAAACACCAACAAACACAACAATAATTCTTCCAGTCAAGGCAACAATACTCAGTTTAAACCAAATTCCCATAGGAATAAAAAGTGTAGACGAACAAACAACTCTTCTAATGCCCTCAGGGCTTCAAGAAATAATCTATGTTATTGGTGTTACTGGAACAAAAGAATATGCAAAAACTCTTATTGAAGAAGCTGAAAAAACAATCAAAAAAATAGAAAATTTGAATGTAGTGGTTACAGATGCTAAGCTAAAACTTCAAGAAGCAAAAAATGCTTATAAAGACAAAAACTATGTTCAGGCTGAAGATCTTGCTGTTCAAGCAAAAAATCTTGCCATCCAAATAAACAAAACTGCAAGCCAAGCAGTAACGCTAATAGAAGAAGCAAAAAAACTGGTAGCTAAAGCTGAAAATGAAGGAAGAACTCTCGGCTTAGATAGGGCTAAACAAATCTTAAAGAATGCTGAAAAAGCATATGAAGAAGGAAAATATTTAGAGGCTTTAAAGCTTGCAGAAGACGCAAAATTAGAGGCTGAAAAAGCAACATTTCCTAAGGAAGTAGAATACCCATACCTATACATTTGGATTTTAACTGTTTTTGCCGTTGTTATCGCGATAGTTTCTATTCTTCTTTTAAGAAGAAGAGTGGCACCTCCACCATCATTAAAAGAAAAACGTCAAATAGATTTAGAGAAGATTTTTAGTGAAAATCCTCAGCTTAGACCTGACGACCGTGAGGTCCTTCAGTATATTGTTGAGTGTGGAGGAGAGGTTTTTGAAGCTGAAATTCGTGAAAAATTTAAGCTTCCAAAAACAACTGTTTGGAGGATGATTAACCGTCTAAAGAAAAGTGAAATAGTTGATGTTTACAAGGTTGGTGGACAAAACCTTGTACGTGTAAAGCCAAGATATGAGTTAAAGAGGTGAAAGCTTAATTCTTAAAAGCATGTAAACACCAACAACACCAACAACAAACATTATTATCCCAACAACAAGAAAAATTGAAGCTAATCTTCGACTATAAGTGTGAGTTACACATCTATTAACCATAAAAATTCCCAGTGAACCTATGCTTAGAAGAATCATAAAAATAAGACTTTCTCCCAGCAGCTGTTCATCTGTATGGTAGGGAAGAAAAAAGAAAACTCTTTGAGCAACACTAATAACAGTTGGAGGATGAACCACTAAATTATATAATCCTCCACCAAACAAAAAAACAACAAAACCTAAAAGCAGTAGAAGGATTATCTTAGACAAATATTCAAGATAACCTCTTACAGGCTTGACTGTTTTAAATTTTTTTTCAAATTTTGCTTTCTTAACCTTTCTTTTTGAGAATATAAGAGGCGACCTCCCTAACCCAAATCCCAGTATTAGGATTTTTTCTTATTTCTTCAAGAAACTCTCTCCAACTAATTTCCATAGATTCTTGCCATAACTTAAATATTTCTTCTAACTTTTCATAGGAAAGTTTATGCCATACACAAAATTCACCACCATCACTTTCTCCCGAACATATAACACATTTATGTTCTTTATGTTTCTTCTCCAAGTTAGAAAAAACCCCAAACTCACTGATTTTTTGCTTGTTTTAAGGGGCAGTCAGGGTTTATACAAACATTAAAAGGTCTACGTCCACGAGGCTTAACAATAATTATAGGCCAACCACATGACTTACATGTTTTTTCTGTTGTTTGAACAGCTGCTTTTTGAGGTAAAGGTAATGCCATCTTACATTTACCACCAAAAAAGTTTGTGCATCCAATAAACCTTTTTAAGGTTTTTCTAGACCTCAAAATTATTAGTTTTCCAGTTCCACATTTAGGACATGACCCAACTATTCTTTTTCTTAGAAACTCTGCTTGAATTGCCTCTGAAAGCTCAGCACCAACCTCTTTTTCCATGTTTTTTAGGCGGGTTAAAACTGGTTTTAGCTGGTTTACAGCTTCAACTAAAACGTTTTCACGGTTTTCTAGGCCTTTCTCAATTTTTTCCATTTTTTCTTCAAGGTCTCTTGTTAACTCTATAGAAGTTATTTCTGGACAGTACTTGTTTAAGGTTTCAATAACCTTAAAACCTAACTCTGTTGCAACCATTTTTTCGTCTCTAACATAGCCTCTATCATACAGGGTGTCTATAATTTCAGCTCTAGTAGCTTTTGTTCCTATATTGTTTTCCTCCATAACCTTTAGAAGGCTTGCAGGATTGTAACGTGGCGGAGGCTCTGTAAACTTTGTGACGTATCTAACATCTTTCAACAAAACTTCTTGACCTATTCTAAGTTTAGGTAGAATCGTCTCCTCAACCTCAATATACGGTTTATAAAAGAAAAACCATCCCTCATCGACTATTCTTCCACCATATAAGAAGTATTTGTAGCCGTTACATTCAATAGAAACTTTTGTGCTTAACCGTTTCGCAGGTCTGCTAAAAGTAGCCATAAAACGTCTTACAATCAAGTCGTAAACTTTTAACTCGTCCGATGTAAGCTCTCTTTCAGGAAGATTTCCAGTTGGATAGATTGCTGGATGTGCTGGGTCATCTTTTTTCCCCTCTTTTGGCTTTAAGCTTTTCTGGGAAAGAAGGAGTTTTGCCAGCTTCTGGTAGTTTGGGTTTTTTGATAACCCCTCTAAGATCCCCTCATAGTTTATGGTTGGAGGAAGTTTTTGGCTGCTTGTTCTAGGATAAGAAATTAAGGCTTCTAAGTAAAGTCTTTCAGCAACATCAAGTGTTCTTCTAGGTGTAAACCCAAAAAACCTGTAAGCTTCTCTTTGTAAAGAGCCTAAATCAAAAGGTTCAGGGGGATTTCTCTTAATCTCTTTCTCATTTATAGATGCTATTTTCCCAAGCTTGCCAAAACAGTCTTTCACAATTTTTTCTGCTTCAACTTTTTTATCAATCTTATCTTTTTCAAATTTTAACTCGTAGGTTTCTCCGTCTATTTCTGCTAGAGCTTTTATTTCCCAGTAGGGTGTTGGAACAAAACTTCTTATTTCAATTTCTCTTTGGATAATAAACTTAAGTGTTGGACCTTGAACTCTTCCTATGCTTAAGGTTGTATATTTACCGTTTTGTTTAAAAGCAGAAAGGGTTAGTGCTCTTGAAAGGTTAACTCCATAAAGCCAGTCAACTTCATGTCTTGTTCTACCCGCCTCAACTAACTCAAAATCAAGGTGAGGTAAAAGATTTTCATAGGCATAATTTAGCTCCTCTTTTGTTAAAGTTGAAAATTTCATTCTTTTTGCTTCATGTTCTCTACCGTTAAAAGCATATTTTATAATCGTATAACCTATAAGACTACCCTCAATATCATAGTCAGTGGCGTTTATTAGTTCTTTAGCATTTTTACTTAGCTTTTTAAACAATGCAATAATACGTTTTGTTCTTTTAGCTCCCTTTTCAGCCTCGTATTTTGGAGCCCAGTCAAACGTAAAAACCGGATAATAGTTTCTTCCACCAACAGTCTGTGTAACAGTGTAAAGGTGCCCCAAAGCTGGAACAACAACAACTTTTTTTCCATCTCTCTTAAACTCGTAGTAGGTTGTTTTATATTCAACCTTTCTTTTAAGATCCGAGTTTAAAGCTAGAGCTGAAGCTATACGTTCAGCTGCATCTGGTTTTTCAGCAATAATCACAGTATACCCGTCAGCCATCATCCACTCACACAACAAACAATATCCGTCAAACTAAAATTTTACCTGTCAAATAAAAAGTTATTTTACCTTTCAGGGTAAATATTGAACCTAAAAACGTTAAAACTTCAAAAGTTTATTTGGAAGCATATCCTACTTTAAGACAAGTTTTAGTGGATATTGGAGGGTGGATGATGCCTCAAACAATTCTTTGTAAGGAGTGTGGACACGTCCTCTATAGGGGTGTGGAGCTTAGACCACCAGTAGAAATAATTCAGCGTAACGGTGGAGTTTGCCCTAAATGTGGAAGAAAACTTCAATTTAGAATTGAAGATATCGAAATTTTGCCTGTTGAAGAAAAGTAAAACTAACTAACCTACAATTTTTTCTAACATTATTCTTACTTTTTCATCTTCAATAAGCCACTCTCTTAAATATGAATTTTCTTTTTGTTTAACTTCATCTAAACTTGTTAGGTTTAACCTTCGAATTCTAACTTCTGTTTTAAGATAATCCTCCATAACTTTTAGGAGTTTTAATGATTCAGGGTCTTCACATCCAATAGAGGCATCAATATACTCTTCTATTCTTAACTGCATCTCTTTCCTCATAAGTTGAGCTCTTCTAACAACTTCCTTAGCTAAAGCCTCAGCAGCAATTTCAGCTGTTCTTGTAGTGTCAACAAAAACAGTTCCATAAATAAATTCTTCTTTTGAAATTGATTCAGGTAATTCTTCAATAACCTTAAAGTCTTCTCTTGTTAGAGTAACTTCTTCACCATCAACTTTAATCTTAATTTTACCTTCTTCAAGAATTTTTTTAGCCAAAAACTCGGATTCAAGCTTATTTAGTTCAGCCATAATTTTTGGAGTTAAAGACTTAAACTTTGAACCTATACCTGGAGACGGCTTCACATAGACACGGATAAAGGATGGCTTTTCTCCAACCTCTAAAACTTTAACCTCCTTAGCATTAACCTGATTTTTTAAAACGTTTTCTAGCCTAAGAAGAGAATCTTTAATCTGACTGTTAGCAGGTAATATAAAAACGGTTTTTGTAGGCCATCTTAACTTAAATCTTTTTCTTTGTCTTGCAGTTAAAACAGCTTTCACAGTCTCTCTACAAACCTTAAAATCATCTTCAAGTTTTTTATCTAAAAGCCTTTCATCTACAAAAGGCCAATCAGCCATATGGATACTTTCCAACCCATCTACAGGTAGAAATCTGTGTAAGGCTTCTGTAAAATGGGGAATAAAAGGACTCATTAACTTTAGGGTTTCAACCAAAATTTTGTGGAGAGTTGCATAGGCAGCAAACTTACTTATTTCTTTTGTTTCAATCCATGTTCTTCTACGGATAAGCCTAATGTAGAAACGGCTTACATCATCAACTATAAAGTCAAAAATTTCTCTTAGAGCTCTATGTAGTTGAAGCTTTTCCAGGTTTTCTGTTACATTTTTTATTACATTTTGACATCTTGAAAGAATCCATAAGTCTTCGGGTTGAAGATTATCCCAAACTTTTTCGAGAGACCATTCTTTCGGGTTAAATTCGTCAAGAACCATGTAGGTTGTTGCAAAAGTGTAGACATTCCAGATTATCCCTAAAACTCTTTTTATCTGTTTTAGTTCATCAGGATCAAAAAGTAAGGTATCTTCAGGTGCTGCTTTCCAGATTAGGTAAGCTCTTAAAACATCAGCCCCATAGCTTTTTAATGCATCTTCAGCCCAAACAACATTTCCTCGAGATTTAGACATTTTTTGGCCAAGCTTATCAAGCACATGACCTTGACATAAAACCCTTCTATAAGGTGAACTGTCAAAAAGGATTGTTGCTGTAACAAGTAAAGAATAAAACCATCCTCTAGTCTGATCTACAGCTTCAGTAATAAACTCGTATGGGTAAAGCTTACTAAACAAATCTTGACTTTTAAGGTAACCTAGGCTTGCAGCATGTGCAACACCGGAGTCAAGCCAACAGTCAACAACAAATGGAACTCTAACCATTTCATCCCCACATTTTTCACATGGAAGGATTACTTGGTCTATCCATGGGCGGTGAAGCTCAAATTTTTCGGGAAGCCTTTTAGCAGTCTTTTTTAATTCTTCTCTTGTTCCAATAACCCTAATATGTCCACATTTTTTACATTTCCAGATGTTTAACGGGGAACCCCAAATTCTTGCTCTTGAAATACACCAGTCTTCGGCGTTAGCTAACCATTCACCAAACCTGTTTTCCCCTGCCCACCG
>CAZAHF010000047.1:0-9805 GCA_964484995.1 uncultured Candidatus Bathyarchaeia archaeon
CTTATGTTGGTTGTGCAAACTGGCCTACACCAATGCAGGATGTTGGTATGATGGCCTATGAGTTTGCACGTAGAGGGTACATTGTTACAGCAACTGGATGTTCAGCAATGGCAATAGCCTTCTACAAAGATGAGGAGGGAAGGTCTCCTTACGAGGTGTTTCCTGGAGGTTTTGAGCGTGGAGGACTTTTAAATGTAGGTTCATGTGTTTCAAATCCACATATAAGTGATGCTTGTATAAAAATTGCAAATATTTACGCTAGAAGAAGGCTAAGAGGAAACTATGAGGAAATAGCTGATTATGTGCTTCATAGGGTTGGTGCATGTGGTATTGCTTGGGGTGCTATGAGCCAAAAAGCAGCTTCCATAGCCACAGGGTTTAATAGACTTGGAGTTCCGGTAATTCTTGGTCCTCAGGGTTCAAAATATAGAAGACTTTATCTTGGCAGGGTTGAAGACAAGGAAAGTTTTAGTGTTTGGGATGCACGTACAGGTCAAAAAGTATTTATTGGACCTGCTCCAGAACACTTAGTTTATGTTGTTGAGACTGTTGAGGAATGTATGGTTTGGACAGCAAAACTTTGTATTCGTCCAAACGACACAACAAAAGGTAGAATGATAAAGCTAACCCATTATGTTGAGCTTTACAAACGTTTCTATGGTAAGCTTCCAGAAGACTTACCTATGCTTATCAGGACAGAAGCCGATATTCCAATAACCTATAAGAGTGAAATCTTAGAGTTTTTGAAGGCTAAAGGTTGGGAGCCAAGTCCACAACCATCAATAGACCCAACCCTATTAGAGAGGCTTATAAGAGCAAAAGTTTAGGGGTGAGAAAAGAATGTCCTCAATTTTACCTTCAAGAACATCACCCTACGAGACAGGTAATATTCCAGGTCCTCAGATGGCTCTTTCTCCTGATAAGGCCCCAACAGTTTTTGCTGCCTTAGTTAAACGAGCTAAAAATCCACTACTTATAGTTGGGAAGTATGTCTTAGAGTTTGAACTGGAAGGTAAAAAACTAATTGATTATGCTATCGAAATCTCCAAGAAGAGGAATATCCCTATTGTTGCTACAGCCCATACGCTTAAAGGTTTTGTTGAAAAAAATTATCCGGTAGTAAGCATGGGTGTTATTGACATAGTAAATAGGCTTCAAGATCCAAAGTATACAGTAGACCCTAAAAAGCAGCCACCTCATGACCTAGTCTTATTCCTTGGAATAACCTACCAGCTTGCATCTCAAGGGCTTTCAACTCTAAAACATTTTGCTCCACATCTAAAAACAATCACTCTATGTAAGTGGTATCATCCTAATGCAAACTGGAGTTTCCCAAACATGGATGATAAAGAATGGAAGAAGATGCTTGAAGAGTTTATTCAAGCGCTTTAAACCACAAAAAATATTATTATATGTGTAAAGCTAATACAAGAATAAGCATTTTAAACTAAAACTTTGGAAGGGATAGAGATATGTCTGAGGAAGAAAAATTTCCTGTGGAAGTTAGTCCAGTATATGAAGGTGAAAGAATAAGAAAGGGCGACATGTATGTTGAGCTTGGCGGACCTGACATAGAGTATAAGTGGGAACTTGTTCAAGCAAAGTCTATGGATGAAGTTGAAGATGGGAAGGTTACTATTGTAGGTCCAGATCTAAACCAGCTTGAGGAAGGTAAATCTTATCCTTACGGTGTGCTTGTTGAAGTTGCTGGTGCGCAGGTTGAAAAAGATCTTGAGTCTGTTATTGAAAGACGTATCCATGACTTTTCAAACTATATTGAGGGTTATATGCATCTAAACCAGAGATACGATATATGGATACGGGTTAGTAAAAAAGCCTTTAAGAAAGGCTTAAATTCCTTTAATTGGATTGGTAAAGCTTTAATTAGGCTTTTTAAGGCTGAGATGCCCTTCATAGAGAAAATGCAAGTAACCTTCTATACAGACCCAGAAAAGGTTAAGGAGCTTCATGGATTTGCCTTAAAAGTTTATGAGGCTAGAGATGCGAGAGCAAGAGGATTAAGAGATGAGGATGTTGACACATTTTATAGTTGTGTGCTTTGCCAGTCTTTTGCTCCTCAACATGTATGTATAATTACCCCAAATAGGGTCTCACTTTGTGGAGCTATAAACTGGTTTGATGCTAGAGCTGCAGCAAGAGTTGATCCAAAAGGACCTATAATTCCTGTTCCAAAAGGTGAGTGTTTAGACCCGATAAAGGGGGAGTATACTGGTGCAAATGAGTGTGTTGAGAAAAGGTCTCTAGGAGCTAACAAACGTTTCTACCTTTACAGTGCTTTTGGCTACCCACACACTTCCTGTGGTTGTTTTGAAACAATACTTTTCTATATACCTGAGGTAGATGGATTTGGCTGTGTAGACAGAGGGTTTAAAGGTCCAACAGTAAACGGGTTACCCTTCTCAACCTTAGCAACTCAGGTTGGTGGAGGAATTCAAACTGAAGGTTTTCTTGGCTTAGGAATAGAGTACTATAGGTCTCCAAAGTTTATGCAGGCTGATGGTGGATGGAACAGAGTTGTATGGATGGCTTCAACCCTAAAAAAGAGGGTTGAAGATGCAATTCCACCAGAACTTAAAGATAAAATTGCAACCGAAAATGAGGCTAAAACAATAGAGGAACTTGAAAAGTTCCTAATTGAGAAAGGTCATCCGCTGGCGGAAGCTATTAAAAAGAAGAAGGAGGCTGAAGCTGTTGCAGTAGAGGAGGCGAAAGTTGCTGCTGAGGCTGTTACCCCCGCTGCGGCGGCACCTACAGCAGCTGTTCCTACTACGGGTGTACCTGTAACAGCAGCTGAAGGTGTTTCTATCCCGCTGGGCGGTGGAATAAAGGTAATTCTTAACGGTGCAAAAATCAGAATAGGGAAGCTTACTATAACAGTAGAAGGTGGAAAATCCTGACAGTTGAGAAGAAGAAGGAGGGTTCCGAAGGAAAAGTAATAGACTTAACTGAGCTTTTTGCTTTGCTTGATAAGGCTGGAGAAATTAGGCTTGAAAATGTTCAGATAACAGCTAAAGAGATTGTGCTTAAAAAGGTGAAGTAAAGGTGCCTCATGAACATGAAGGGGTCTCAAGTTTAAGAGGTATAGGTGTTGCTGAATTATTAAAGCTTCTTGAGAAAAAAGTTAAAAAGCTTAGTCTTGAAGATGTTGAGATTACAGCTGAAGAATTAGCGTTTGAGTTAACACCAATAGTTCTTCAGGCTGTTTCTCCTGAAACCCAAAGAACTCTTGCCCAAGTAAGGGAACGTATAGCTGAACTTGCAGGTCTACTTGGTATAACAGCTGTTCCACCAACACCAGCTCCAGCAGCTCCGCCGGTTGAAAAACCGCTTGAACTAGAAAAGGTAGCTTTTGAGCCTCCGATTTTTAGTTATAGTGGAGAGATTGCTGAGGTTCAAATTGGTGCTACAAGTAAGGAGGGTGGAACAAGAAAAAGGGTTATTAAAATTGGTGGTGAGAAGTCTCCTTCATTTTATAGATTTGAGAATTTGACACCAAACCGTCCGGTTGTTGCTTTAGATGTTTTTGATTCTCTTCCCCCTCTTCCAAGAACAATTAAGGATTGGTATACTGGTGTTCTTGACGACCATGTTGCATGGATTAAAAAATGTATAGAGGAGTATGGTTCTGACCTTGTAACGGTTCATCTTGTAAGTACGGATCCTTACGTTAAAAACACTCCTGCCAAGGAAGCAGCAAAATTTATTGACAAAATATTGGATGTGGTTGATGAACCGTTTATGGTTGGTGGTTCAGGAGACCCTAAAAAAGATTTAGAAGTTTTTTCTGAGGTGGCGAAGGTTGCTAAGGGTGAAAGGCTTGTTTTAGCTTCAGTAACCCTTGATATGGATTTAGAAAAATCTGCAAAAATAATTTCAGAAAATAACCTAAACGTTATTGCATTAGCATTTTTGGATATAAACCAGGTTAAAGAGTTAAACAGTAAACTTATTGATTATGGTGTAAGCAAAAACCAGCTTATTACAGATCCATCTACAGGTGGACTTGGTTATGGTTTAGAGTACTCGTTTAGTATGATGGAAAGAATGAGGCTTGCAGGTCTTATGGGAGACCCTGTTATGCAGGTTCCAATTTCATGTGCTGCAACTAACGGTTGGGCTGCACGTGAAGCATGGATGAAGGTTGAGGAGTGGGGTCCAAGAGAGTATAGGGGGCCTTTATGGGAGGCTGTAACTGGTCTTTTAGGTATGTTTGCAGGTGCAGATCTCTTTATGATGATGCATCCTCTTGCAGCACAAATTCTTAAGAAGACATCTGAGATTTTGTCAAAACATCCGCTAAAAGATGATTGGAGAGAAATTCCATACGAAAATTGGGTTACAATGAAGATTTAGAGGGGTGTATGACACTGCATTGTAGTGCATTACATGTTTTAAGTTTAGGAATTTGTTGGAGGGTTAGGTTTTATGCCTAAAATTCTTCGTCCATTAGATGTTTATAAGCATCTTCCAGGAACAAACTGTGGTAAATGTGGTGAAGTTAACTGTATGGCTTTTGCAGCTAAACTTATTGAACGTCAGGTCTCCATAGATATGTGTCCTCCTCTTTTTGAGCCTAAGTATGAGGCTAAGCTTAAAGCTTTAACTGAGACACTTAGACCTCCAGTGAAAGAGGTTAAGATAGGTGTTGGGGATAGGGCTGTAACTGTTGGTGGAAAAGTATGTGTTTATAGGCATGAGTTAACATGGTATCATCCAACAGCTATTGCTATAGATGTTCATGATGAAATGGCTGAGGATGAGCTTCTTAAAAGAGTTAAACATGTTGAATCTTTTGTTTTTGAAAGGATAGGTATGAAGCTTACACTTAACATGGTGGCTTTAAGATGTGTTTCAGGAAACCCTGAAAAATTTGCTAAAACAGCAGGAATTATAGCTGGAAACACTCAGCTACCAATAATTCTTTGTAGTTATGACCCAAACATTATGGAGGAAGCTTTGATAGTTGTTAAGGATAAGAGACCTTTAATCTATGCTGCAACAGAAAAAAACTGGAAAGATTTTGCAAAACTAGCCTCAAAATATAATTGTCCTTTAACGGTTTCAACCCCTGGAGATGTTTCTATGTTAAAGTCTATCTGCCGTTCTCTAAGAAACTATGGTTTAGACGATTTGGTTTTAGATCCAGGGACGTTTACAAAGGGAGATACTTTTGCTGAAACCATAAACATGTTTACTATGCTTAGAAGAGCTGCGATAGAAAAGGAGGATAAAGATATAGGCTACCCATTAATCGGAATACCTGCAACAGTTTGGCTTTCACCTGAAGACGATGAGATTGCAACAAAAATGAAAGAATCCTATTTGGCTTGTTCTTTGATGGTTAGGTTTGCTGATATTTTGGTTATGCATAGTTTAGACCCTTGGGTTTTACTTCCTGTGCTTGTTTGTAGACAAAACCTTTACACTGATCCAAGAGTACCGTTGTCTGTTAAGCCAGGGTTATATGAAGTAAAAGAACCGAAAGAAGATTCACCTGTATTTGTTACCTGCAACTCTGCGCTTACATATTTCCTTGTTAGAAATGATGTTGAAGCTGCTGGTGGTGGATGGCTTATTTGTGTTGACACTGGAGGAATAAGTCTTCAATCTTCTGTTGCAGGTAAAAGGTTTACTGCAGACATGGTTTATGAGATGATGAAAGAGTCAAGTATAATGGATAAAATAAAACATAAATCAGTGATTATTCCAGGATATGCCGCTAGACTTAGTGGTGAACTTGAGGATATGCTTAAAGGTTGGCGTGTTTTTGTAGGTCCAAGGGAGTCTTCAGATATACCAAAATTTGTTGAAAATGTTTGGACAAAAGAAGTAAAAGGCTAGATAGTTAAAACACCATAAACCAAAAATTTTTCTCCACCCAACACCTTTTACCCGCTAGAAAAATCTACTCGTGAATTTCTAAAACTTTTCCAACACCACACTTTTCATATTTCTCAGGAAAAATTTTTGCTATCTCCTCTTTATTTACTGTACAGTGACATGGACATATTAAAGATATTTTCTCCAAAATTCTATAGTTTCTAAATCCATGAAAACCCCCAATAACCCCATAAACTTTCCCGAACTTTGACGCTTCCGAAACAATGTTTTCTAATCCTGGATGGGAACAACCTGTAACTAAAATTAAGCCTTTAACAGTCTTAATAAGCAAAGACTGTTCTATATCCATAAATTCTCCTAAAACATAAACATTTTCTGTTATTTGGGTTGGAGTTTTAACCTTAACAACATTTACCCCGCCAACTTTAACTGAAAAAGAGTTTGGAATATAAAGTGTAACATAAGGGTTTATTTTAAGGAGGTCAGCAAGACCACCAGTATGATCTATGTGTGAATGAGAAATAACAATAACGTTTATGGTTTTAGGATTTATTCCAAGTTTTTCCATGTTGGAGAATAAAATTGAGGATTTGTATCCGGTGTCAAACAATATTTTTAGGGTATCCTTACCTTTGGTTTCTATTAGGCAGGAAAAACCCCAGTCTGGTTTTAGGTCTTCCCTTAAAGAACTATTGTCATAGACCACTATAAGCTTCATTTATCTTCCCTTAAACATTAGACTTTCAATTACTGGGGACCTAAACTTTAACTGAATAGCATTTTGTCTACAAAAGTTTCTGCAGCTTCCACAGCCTAAACATTTAAAAATGTCAACTCTTGCTTTTCCTTCAATAACTTTTATTGCCCCAACCTGACATTGTTTTTCACAGAGTCCGCAACCAACACATCTATCTTTATTTATAACAGCTATTAAGGGCAAGGTTTCATATCACCTAAAGAATTTTGTTCGTATGCTAAAAAAATGTTTAATCAAAGTTATAAACTCAACGGATAAAAAATGGAAGGCTCCCTATTTTTCCTCCCTAGAAGTCTTTTTGTAGGCTTTTCTTTTTACTTCAACTCCACAAACAGGGCAAACTTTCTCTAAACTTGTTGACGAAAATCTTCTTCCACAACCTGGACAATACCAAACCCACCTAATCCTACGCTTTATTCCTCTACCTGATAGGTAGGCATAATCTATCCCAAGATAATCCGCAACATTTTGAACGGAGTAATCGTCGCTTATAATTGTAGGTTTGTATCCTTTAACTTTTAATTCCAAGGCTAAAGCTAAAACACTTAAATCTACTTTTGAAAGCTTTGGCTTATCTCCAGTTTCTTTTGAAGCTTTTTCCACCTTAGTTAAAAATTTTTTTTGGGGAGAAACAATAACCAATTTCTTAAGATTAACAGCTGTTGAATATCTAAGCTGAAGCCAAAAACTACTAAGCTCACTAACTACTTCTGGTGTTGTAAAAAGTTTTAGGTTTACATAAAACGGGTCTAAACCCATTATAAATGCCGAACTATCTAAAACCAAAACTTTTTCTTTTGCTGTAGACATAGAGACCATAACCAAAGAGGGAAGATTTATCTATTAACATATGGATGGCTTAATTTAAGGGAGACTCTAAAATAATTTAGGGTTAAACCTAACTAATATTTTTGGAGTAAGGAGAGCAAGATTTGTTTAAAAAAATTGTTGTTGTTTCAAGAATAGACCGTGAAGATGCGGTTAACCTAGCAAACCAAATAGCTAATTTTATTCAGCAAAAAGGTTTAACAGTTATCCTTGAAAACCAGTTAGCATTAAAACTTGGAAAAAAAGGTGAACCTTTAAACAAGGTAGACGGAGACTTGGTAGTTGTTGTTGGTGGTGATGGAACAACACTTTGGACAATCCATAATATGGGTGTTAATATCCCCCTATTTGTTATTAAAATTGGAAGAGTTGGATTTTTTGCTGATGTAACCCCTAAAGAAGCTTTTTCTGCTTTAGAAAAAGTTTTTGAGGGTAAATTTATTCGTGATGAATGTTTAATGCTTAAAACTAATCTAGACCTACCTGAAGCCTTAAACGAGGTTAGAATTGGAACGGTTATCCCTCAGCAAATGGTAGAGATAAGTGTTTTTGTTGAAGATGAAAAAATTGCTAGGGATAGGGTTGACGCGGTGGTTATTGCAACACCCGTCGGCTCTTCTGCTTATGCTTTAAGTGCTGGTGCAAACATAGTTGACCCAAGTCTTGAAGCTTTTCTTATAGCTCCTATATGCCCTTTATCCTCAAACTTTAAGCCCTATATAGTTCCTGGAAACACTACAATAACTGTTAAACCTGAAAGTCAAACAGAATATTTAGTCTTGGTGGATGGTCAGATTAAAAAAACTTTCACTCAACCTCTAACCATTAAGATATGGAAATCTGAGAAAAAAATAGTTTTTATAAGAACAAGAAAAAACTTTTATGAGAGGTTAAAAAGAAGACTTAGTGTTTCTTGTGTAGACCTTTAGAAAAATTTAATTAACCTCTAGGTTTAACCTTAAAATTTAAAGTGAGAAAGGATGAGTAAACCTGTAGATGTTGGTTCAATAAAAGAAGGCCAATATATAATCATAGATAACGAGCCTTGTAAGGTTGTTGAATGTGAAAAATCAAAACCTGGAAAACATGGCTCAGCAAAAGCTAGAATAGTTGCTATAGGTGTTTTTGATAATGTTAAAAGGAGTATAGTAAGCCCTGTAGACGCAAAAATAGAGGTTCCAATAATTGAAAAAAGAACAGGTCAAGTAATTTCTATTGCTCCAACAAGTGTTCAGCTGATGGATTTAGAGACCTATGAAACATTTGAGACAACAATGCCAACAGAAGAAGAAATAAAGTCTAGACTTTCAAGCGGTGCTGAGGTTGAGTATTGGAAGATTCTTGGGAGAGTTAAAATAGTTAGAGTTAAGGGGTAGTTAAACATCCTTAAAAAGAAAGGTTTAACAGAAAACTATGTTAAACAAATAAAAATTACCCCAAATATTAGGGTGTCAGAACTTATTAAAGAAATGGGTTTATGTGGAGTTTTAGGTGCTGGAAGAGTTGCTAAAGCTACAACAATTCTAGAAGAAATGTTTTCCAGTCCAGAATATACTGTCTATATTTCTTTAGCAGGACCTGTTGTTGCTGGTGGACTTAAAAACATAGTTTCGGAACTTATAGCTAAAGGTTTTGTTGATGTTGTTGTTAGTAGTGGCGGAAACCTAACTCATGATCTAATTGAGGCTTTGGGGTTTAAACATTTACGTGGAGAAGCTTACCCTAACGATATTAAGTTAAGTAGTAAAAACATTGGAAGAGTTGGAGATGTTTATGTAAAACAAGAAGTCTTCCAGATTCTTGAAAAAGAAGTTTACAGGATGCTTGACAGGTTTATAGAAAAACAGCCGGCGGACAAAAGTTTTCCAGTTTATAGGGTTCTTGAAGCTCTAGGGTTTATGGTTAAAGATAAAAGCTCAATTCTAGCTTCAGCAGCAAGAAAAAAGGTCCCAGTGTTTTCACCTGCAATATATGACTCGATGCTTGGCTACCATTTATGGACCTATGGAAGACTTAAAGGTTTAAAACTTGACTTTTCCCTTGATATGGAGAAAATGGCTGAAATAGTTTTTAAATCAAAAAAGATTGGAGCGATTATTTTGGGTGGAGGAGTTCCAAAACATTTTGTTTTAGGAGCAAGTATGCTTAAGGGTGGAGTTGACATGGCAATCCAAATTACGATGGATAGACCTGAAACCGGAAGCCTATCAGGAGCTCCTCTTGAAGAAGCAATTTCATGGAAAAAAGCTAAAGCTAAAAGTAAACTTGTAAACGTTATTGGAGATTTTACCGTTCTCTTCCCTTTAATTACTGCCTCAGCACTAGCTAAAGTTAAAGGTAAGAAGAAAAGTTAATGTT
>CAZAHF010000048.1:0-9210 GCA_964484995.1 uncultured Candidatus Bathyarchaeia archaeon
TTAGCCTTCTCAGCTATGCTTTTAGCATCCGGAATCTATTTACTAATTCTTACAGCTGAACCAGTAGTTTGGTTACCGGTTTTGCTGGTGGGTGCATTTGTACAAACAATCCAGTTAGCATTAACAATTCCTATTGAAATTAGGGAGATAGGACCTACACTTGCTAGTAGTGCTAATGGATTTATTTGTTCAATTGGTTATATTGGTGGGTTTATAGCTCCTTGGATAGTTGGATTTTTTAGGGATTTAACTGGAAGCTTTACTTTAGGATTTTTAGTGTTAACCGTAACAACCTTAATGATGTTTATACCTATAATACTACTGCCAGAAACAGGTTGGAAAAAGAGGTTCTAGATTTTTTGTTAAGATGATTTACGTAAATCTTTGATAATAATTCTACCGTTAGGCTCTAATTCTTCTGCTATAATACATGAAAACTTATAGATTTTTGTTTTGGATAAAAGCCAACAATCTGGTGGTAAACCAGCTTTCATACAACAGTTAGACAAAAATTCTTCAGAGTTCCATCCCCACTCAACCGGAACCTGAGGTAAAAGTAAACCTTTATTCCATCCAAGCTCAACAACCAAACCATCAACCCCAACCTTAACATGTTTAGGGTAGTCTTTTGGGTTTTCAACCTTTATAAGTTGTAGGGGGGTTAAAACACTAACCTCAACAACAATTTTTTCCATCTCCTCAAGTTTAACAGGTGGAAATCTTGGGTCTTCAACAGCCGAATTTATTGCTGAGTCTATAGTTGCCTCAACTAAAGGTAAAACTGGCTCAGGGTAACCTATACAGCCTCTAAGACTTTTCCCTCTTTCCTCAAGCTTGTTCAGGGTTACAAAAACACCACATCTAGTCTTTAGCTTTTCAGGTGTTTCTTGCGGAGGCCTAATCTTTCTATGAGTTTTAAGATACTCTACTATAGCTTTTCTTGCAAGTTTAACTAGGAAAATACATTCTTCCTCTTTTAAATCAAAAGACAAGGGAAAGCCAAACCCCTAGTAAGGGAGTTTTTAGACACCGTAATATTTTGTTTAAGGCTTATATATCCTATCCTAAAACCAAGAGCTAAAAAATTTAAGGTTTACTCTAGAAAGGATAACATATCCATGTAAGTTTAGCCTCTAAAAATCTTAAAAATTGTAAGCTAAAAGTTAAGAATTTTAGGGGCTAAACCTCCCTGGTTATACACTCTTTATATAGGGTTTATATTTTTGGCAGGTTGTCAATGTAAAAAGTTTAAGACTAAGCTTATATAGAGCCTCCTAAGACAGCCAAGTCTTTCCTCATAATAACATTCAGGGGGTTCCTACAACTTTATATATGGGTTTGATGAGTTTTAATCCTCTAAAGCAAAAACTGTTTTTATCCACCAAATCCATGTAATAGGTAGGCTTTGGAGGTGACTCTTATGCCAGCCATAGATGTCTTGTGGACTATTGTGGCTGTTCTACTGCTTATAGAGATAACCTTAGACCTAAAAGATAGATTTAACGGATGGAAAAACAACCATAAAAAGTGAGGATAAATTTAGAGGCAATGTTTAAAACTTTATATTTTAAGTTTAAAAATTAAGATTTTCCTGTTTTAGCTAGCTGGAAGACTAAAAGTTTCTTGATAGGTTTCGCAAAAGAGTTTTATTCTTCTTTTAAGGTTAAGTTGTTTTGGAGGAGAAGCATCTGTCAGACATCATAGAAAAAGAGCTTTTGGGTGAAAGTGTCTTTAAGGATGAGGGAAAACTTTCCTTAGACTATGTTCCACCCTATCTCCCTCATAGAGAGGAGGAACTTAAAACTTTAACAAGAGCATTTAGACCAATTTTAGAAAATCCGGGAAAAATTTCTCCAAGAATTATTGTTCGTGGTGAGCTTGGCACAGGTAAAACTGTTTTATCAAAAAGGTTTGGTTTAGATTTTGAAAAAATAGCAACTCAAAGAGGTGTCAACCTCAAATATGTTCATGTAAACTGTAGGGAAGAAGGAAGCTTCTACAATATTTTAAAAAACATTTTAACCAGACATTTTAAACGGAAAGGTTTACCTTCAAGAGGCTATTCATCCCAAGAACTTTTAAGCTTCTTAGTTGAAACACTTGAAAAAAACAACTTTTATGTTGTTCTTGCCTTAGATGAGCTTGAAGCCTTAGTTGGAAAGGAGGGAAGTGATCCGCTTTTTAGACTTACACGTTTTTATGAAGATAAACCGCCAAACACACCTCAAAGAATTTCCTTAATATGTATTTTTAGAGAACCTGAATGTGAAGAAATCTTTAAACTTATTGATAGAAGCACCTTAAGCACACTTGGCTTCTACACAATAAAACTTGAAAAGTATAAGGCTTACCAGCTTAAAGACATCTTAAACCAGAGAGTTAAAGAAGCTTTTAAAGAAAACTCTGTTTTACCTGAAACTGTTGAGCTTATTGCAGACTTAGCTGGAAGATATGGTGATGCAAGGTTTGCTATTGAACTTTTATGGCTTGCGGGGAAATATGCTGATAAAATACATTCAACTAAAGTTCAACCTGAACATGTTAGAGCAGCTCAATCATATGCACATCCAACCATAAAAATAGAAGATTTAAAACTAACAAGTCTTCATGAAAAATTTTTGCTTTTAGCTATTGCAAGACTCCTAAAGAGTAGCGAGTCAGCCTATCTACCAATGGGTGAGGTTGAAAAAGAGTATAAGGTTGTATGTGAAGAGTTTAACGAGAAACCTCGAGCACACACCCAAACATGGAAATATCTAAAAAACCTAAGCCAGATAGGCTTGGTTTCAACAAAAGTTTCTGGAAAGGGTCAACGTGGAAAAACAACTTTAATAGGTTTGTCTCTTCCATCAGAAAAACTTGAAGCCGAAATTTTAAAGCTTCTTGAGAAAAGCTAGAAGAGGAATGTTATTTTGATTGAGAAGGCTTTAGCCTCAAAAGGAAGAATTAAAATTTTAAAGCTTCTTCTGTATGAGAAAGAGTTAAACATTTCTGAGATTGGAAGAAGAGTAAGACTTCCATATAAATCTGTAAATTCGCATCTTAAGGTTTTAAAAGAAGCAAATCTGGTTGAAGAAGAAAAAGTTGGAAGAATAAGAATTTTTAAGGTTAAGGAAGAAAACAGGAAATGTAAAATCTTAAAGGAGCTTTTTAAAAATTAACCTCCAAACCTTCTTTGTCTTTGCTGATAAACTCTAATAGCTCTTAAAAAATCAACTTTCCTAAAGTTTGGCCAATAAACATCTAAAAAGCAAAGTTCACTATAAGCACTCTGCCAAAGCAGAAAGTTGCTAAGCCTCTCCTCACCAGAAGTTCTTATCACTAGGTCTGGATGTGGATTTGGAAGAAAACCAGTATACAAATGTTCTTCAACAACCTTTTCATCAAGCTTTTCTGGAGAAATTTTTCCTTCAATAACCTTTGAAACAATAGCTTTAACAGCATCAACTATTTCTGCCCTCCCACCATAAGCTATTGCAAGGTTTAGGTAATAATTGTCATAATTTTCTGTTACCTTCTCAATCTTTTCTATACATTCTTTAAGGTTTTTGGGGAGAAGTTCACGTTTACCTATAACCTTAACTCTAATCCTATTTTCATGGATACGTTTATCCTCAGCAAGAGCTTTAAGATAAGACTCCATAAGCCTCATCAAATGTTCAACCTCATCTTTTGGACGTTTAAAATTCTCTGTTGAAAAAAGATACATGGTAACGGTCTTTATTTTTCCAAGCTCCTTACACCAATCAAAAAATTCTTCAGCTTTTTTAGCACCTTCAACATGCCCATATAATGCGTCTAAACCTCTGGATAAAGCCCATCTCCTATTTCCATCAAGAATAACTGCTACATGCTGAGGCATTTCACCCTTTTTAACTTGATTTAGTAGCATGGACTCATAAAACTTTAAGATAAGCTTGTTCCCCGCAAAAACCATAAATGTTTTTTGAAGCCATGTAAATAGTTTATCTTTTAAGGGCAACCTAAACCAGCCCACTACCACAATTTTACCTTATTTGTTACCTCTACCCTTAACATAAAGTGGGATTAATAAAAACTTTAGTTAGTAAAAAAGCATACAAAAACAGGTTTTTTGATAAAAAAATTTAACATTTATTGCTTTACTAGTTAAAAATTAGGTGGCCTTATTGGCTGAAAAAGTAAAATTTTCTGTCTTATTTTTGGTTGTTGGCTTAATAGTTGGTTTAACCGTTGGCTTTAGTTTTGGAAGTCAAGCTCAAGCCGAATGGAAAGAAAGGTATGTTGAGCTTCAAAAAGCATATGATGAGCTTGAGAAGGTTTATGAGAATCTCCATCTTGCCTATCTAAAACTTAAAGAAACAACGTTTTTTCAGGTAGACTTGCTTGAAGATAAGGAATATTATAGGGAGGCTTTTAGGCTTATTTCTAATGCAAACAAAACCATCTACATAATAATGTATGTTGTAAAGTATGATCCTAAAGAGGCAGATGACCCTGTAAACATTCTGCTTAAAGGACTGGTAGAAGCAAAAAAACGTGGGGTTGATGTTAAGGTTTTGGTTGATGATGAAACTTTAAAAAGTTACCCTCAAACTATAGATTTTCTTTTAAAAAACAGTATTCAGGTTAAACTTGACCCAAGTAAGGGTGTTAGAACCCATACAAAAATGGTTATTGTTGACATGAAGTATTTGTTGGTTGGAAGCCATAATTGGACTGAGAGTGCTTTAACAAGAAACCATGAGGTAACAGTTAAAATATTCTCTACAGAGTTTTCGGTTGAGGCTGTAGAATACTTTATGAAGCTTTGGGTTGAAGGAAGAACTGTTTAAAGGTGAAGGTTAGAAACTAAAGTTTCCTAAAGAGAGAACCGTATTTTGCATAGATTTCTAAATATTTTTCTCTAACCTTTTTTAGGGTTTCTAGTCTCTCATCTGTAACATCTCTAACAACTTTTGCAGGTGCTCCGATAACAATTTTTCTTGGAGGGATAACTGTTCTTTGGGTAACCACGCTTCCCTCACCAACAATAGAATTTTCACCGACAACAGCTGAATCACTTATAATTGCACCCATCCCAATTAAGGCTCCATCCTTTATTGTGCAACTATGGATTATACATCCATGCCCAATAATCACATCGTTACCTATGGTTACAGTTTCACCTGCGTTTCCATGGATAACACATTTATCCTCTATGATTACTCTATCACCTATTCTTATAGTTACATAGTCACCTTTAACTATAACACTACAACCTACATAACAGTTGTTTCCTATTACAACATCCCCAATAATCTCGGCACTATCATGGATAAAAGAGCCTTCACCAATTTTTGGTGTTCTACCAAAATAGTCGTAGAGAGGCATAAGCCAAAACCCGGAAGTCTCACGCTTAATATAGGTTAGGTATCATAAACATAAAAGTCTTAAAGTTTAGTCTAAAAACTAGATATGAAAATATTCTTTTTCTATTTTTCTGATTTCTTCCTCATTTTTTGTTTTTGAATATTCTTTTAGAAGGTTTTTGTTTAGGTTTAGGAAGGTTTTACCCCACTTGTATAGGCTTAAAAGCCTCTCTGCCTCATCCTTAAATCCTGTAATGTATAGGGCTGCAGCTAAAGCTTCAAGTGAACTAAGCATTCCAGGATGACCAAAGTTTACTGGGTTTGCTGGGACAAGTAGGGGGAGTCTCCGGTTAACAGCCTTAAACCTATAGGAGAAGGTTTCACCTATTTTTTTCCATGAACAGTCAACAGCAACAACCCCATGTTTAGCTACAACATCTTCATCAGTTGGGGTTAAAACTTTTTCTGCAAAAGGATTAAGCAAAATAGCTTTTTTTGGAATTTCAAATCTACGTTTAACCTTTTTAGCTAAACCAAAACGGTTAAGCTTAAGAGCTGTACATTTACGTGGGTCATCCTCACCCAAACAATAAACATATAAACGGATTTTCTGTTTTTCCAAGACAAATAAACCCTTAAACTTCTCTTTTACTAAGAGTGTAGAGGGGGAAGTTAACTCTTAAATTTTTAATCCTTATTTAAGGCTAAGTTAAACATATTTTTGGTTTGAAGCTTCTGGATGAGTCTAGTTTACGTGGTAGGTTTTATGTGTTTAAGGATAGGTTGGATGCTGGTGAAAGGTTAGCTTTAAAGCTTAAAGAGGTTTTAGAGAAGCCTTTAGATGGCTGGGTTTTGGCTATTCCTGCTGGTGGGGTTCCTGTTGGTTTTATGGTTGCAAGAAGGCTTGGTTTACCTTTAGATGTTTTGGTTGTTAGGAAGGTTCAGGTTCCATGGGATACTGAGGCTGGTTTTGGTGCTGTTGGTTGGGATGGAACTGTTCTTTTAAATCAGGGTTTGGTGGCTGGTTTAGGTTTAACAAGAAAACAGGTTGAGGATTGTGTTAATTTAACTAAGCAAAAAGTTTTTGAGAGGCTTAGAAGGCTTAGGGGAGAAAAGCCTTTTCCAAATCTTAACGGTAAACTTGTAATTCTTGTTGATGATGGTTTGGCTACAGGTTATACTATGCTTACCGCGGTAAGGGTTTTGGTTAAACATAACCCTAGGAAAGTTGTTGTTGCTGTTCCAACAGGCTCTATGGATGCTGTTGAGCTTCTTGTTTCAGAGCCTAAAATAGATATGGTTGTATGTTTAAATTTACGTGGAGGACCTGTTTTTGCTGTTGCTGACGCATATAAAAACTGGTATGACCTAACAGACGAAGAGGTTTTAAGCTATCTTAAGGGCTAATATGTGTTTTTGTGGGGTTTGGTGTGTGGGTTGTAACCCGCCTTCTGTTTTAGGTGGCATACGGCTAAGCGGACTACCCGCATCTTCAGGGTGGAATCCTCATCGATGCCTATTTGTCCTTGCACCCCGCACCCAACCCTTTTCAACCATTCCAACAGGATTCTCAACGTTTTAAATGCCACGTATCATCGACATTTCCTGTTGGAGGTTTTGTTTCTGTGGTTGGGTTAGGGTTCTCACCCTAACACCTTACGGTGCTGCGGGTCCACCATGTGGGCGGAGTTTCCTCCAGCCTTTAAAGGCTGGGAAGCCACCCACCCACTCACCAAACCCCACAAAATGTTAGATGGAATAGAGGGATAAAAGGTTTAAACCTTAATAGTGCATGACACTGCAGTGCAGTGCATTACATGTTTTGTAGGGTAAGTAATTTAAGTTTGTTTTGGTTAGTTTTTTGTAGTACTCTGTTTTTTGGTGATTTTGTTTTGGGTTATGAGGCTAAGGTTGAACATGAGCTTTATCGTTTGATGGTTGATGTTTTAAAGAGGCATAATTGGGTTGTTGAAAATGTTAGTTTTAAGGGTGTTGAGCCACAATATAGGGTTGATTCTGGTTTTGCTGATTTGGCTGTCTTACTGGTTGGAGATAGGCCTTTACTGGTTATTGAGTGTAAACGTAAGCTTGATATTAGTGGTTGGAGAGTTAGGGAGGATATTGATCCTTTAAGTCCTCAGGTTATTGGTCAAGCTTTAGGTTATGCTGTTCAGTGTGGTTCTCCTCTATTTGCTACAACTAATGGCAGGATTTTTGCTTTGTTTGTTGTTCCTGGTAGAGGTGAGCGTTTTAGGCTTGATAGACATAGACTCCTAGTTAAGGATTTTGTTTTGAATGAGGAGAATGTTGAGGAAGTTTTAAGTTTTATTGCTAAGTGGAAAGCTGGGGTTACTGTTCCTAAGACATCTATTGACTGGACTTTTATTTTGAGGTTAAGAAGTTTTGTTGAGTTTCTTTCTCCGCATTTAGTTTCTGTTGTGAAAGATTTACTTTCTAGAAGTGGAGAGTTTAAGGCTAGTTTTGATAGTTTTGTTAAAAAAGTTGGTGATGTTTCTATTGAGGTTTTTGCTCGTGAATCAGCGTATATTTTAATGAATAAGATTGTTTTTTATAAGATTCTTGAGAGGTATTATGGTTTACCAAAGCTTGCTAAACCTTATAATAGTGATGGACTAGGTTATTCTATTTTGCTTAATAAACAGTTTGCTGAGGCTGTTAGTGTTACCAAGGATTTTGAGCCTGTCTTTTTTACTGGGATTTATGACTTAGTTTATCTGCCGAGTGATGAGTATGTTTTGGGTGAGGTTGGGGCATTTATTGAGGATATGGAGACTTATAGGCTTGAGGAGGTTGGTTCTGATGTTGTTGGTTTTATTTATGAGACGCTTATTCCTGAGACTGAACGTCATCAGTTAGGCCAGTTTTATACTCCTCCTCAGATTGCTGAGTTAATTACTCGTTGGGCTGTTAGAAATTCGGGAGATTTAGTTTTAGATCCTGCTTGTGGTAGTGGGACTTTTTTGGTTAAGGCTTACAAGGTTTTGAAGGAGTTTAAGGAAAAGTCTGGTTCTAAGGAAAATCTTCACAGGGATATTCTTAAACAGGTTTTTGCTTTTGATATTAACCCTTTCCCCGCTCATTTAACTGCTATAAATTTGGCTATGAGGGATGTTGAACATCCAACAAGTGAGATGAATATTATTGTTGAAGACTTTTTTAATTTGACACCTAAACAGAGGGTTTTGTCTGCCTATACTGTGAAGACTCCTATGGGTGAGGTTAGACGTGAAATTTTAATTCCCGAGGTTGATGCTTTGGTTGCTAATCCACCCTACACACGTTGGACTGAGATTCCTGATAAGACAAGAAACGCTATAACTAGCGTTATTGGTGGTTTGCTTAAACAGTATAATTTAACTGCTAGGGTTAGGCAGGGTGTTGAACCGGGATTTATACGCATTTTATTATGTGGGGTTTAAGGTTTCTTAAACCTAGTGGTAGGCTTGGGATGATTATTTCTGATAGTTGGCTTCAAACAGATTATGGGGTTGATTTTGGAAGGTTTTTGCTTGACCACTATAAGGTTAAAGCCTTAATAGATATTTCTGCTAGAGTTTTTCCTGTTCCGCTTGTTGGAGCATGTATTCTTCTTCTTGAAAAATGTGAAGATGAGAAGGAAAGAAACAACAATCAAACAGTTTTCCTGTATCTCGACGTTGGTGAAATTGGAGGTTTTGAGGTAAATGAAATTCTTAACGTTCTAGAAAGACCAGAAGAATATGAAGAAAAATATTTGGTTAAAGTTGTAAAACAGAAGGATATTCCTAGAGACCAAAAATGGATAAACCTAATCTTTGACACAGAAAAAATCCTAAACAAACTAAAACAAAAAACAATACCACTAAAAGAACTATTTGAG
>CAZAHF010000049.1:0-9036 GCA_964484995.1 uncultured Candidatus Bathyarchaeia archaeon
TTTTCACGAGTGTTGCGAAAACGAGTTGAAGGAGACTTAACCCTGCAAACGCTGAGGACCCGGGTTCAAATCCCGACGGTCGCATCAAGTAAGGGACTTCGCCCCCTACAACCCCCAAATCTTCCTTGTTTTGTGAGGATAAGTTTGATTTTTGGTTGTTTTGTTGTTTTAGGCTCGGATTTTGGCTGTTTATGTTAGGTTTGAGGTGCTTCTGTTTGGTGTGTTACTGGATTTGGTAACGGTGTTACTGATTTCTGTAACGGTTTCTAGAAGCCGTTCCCTTGTAAGTTCATTCTGAGCTAAAACCTGTAATATTTGCTTAAGATTCTCAAGCTTGGTTTTAATTGAATGTTAAGTTTTTCTGGCATAGTTTGAGTTCACCTATTAAGAGCCAAGTAAAAAACTCTATTTCAGACTTCATTCAACAATGGGGCTTTAAAGTGAGCTGAGGGGACAATCCTTGGCTTTGCTAAAGGCAACATCGAGTTGAAGAGGGCTATTGGAATGCTGCGTAGAGCTGTGGAAGTAATTGGAGACGATAAGCTCTCCGCCATTGTTAGAAATGTTGAGGAGAATCCAGTTTACCTCCCCACAATTCCTCCGGAGGAAAAGGTTAAGAGGCTTAAACCTCTAAAGGAAGCTTTAGACCTTAGGTGAGCTTAAACTTATTTTAAACAAGTATTGATAAACAAGTATTGAACAGGTATCTCTTTAAGAACCCTGCTTGTGTAGTGACATATATTATATTATGTCGCACCACAAAATACATGTGGATCAGCCTTTTAAAGGGCTTAGTTAGCCGTTTAGGTCATGATTTTGCATGTTTTCCTTGTTGGTATAATACTGAAAAGTTTCTCTGTTATTTTTGTGAAGGGTTAATTGTTCGGCGAAGTAATCTATTGGTTCGTCTCCACAACTAGAGAGATCGGTAGTTGCCCAAGGTGCAACATTGATGAAGCTGTCAGCATTATGTTTTTAATGGAGGCGGAAGGCTAATTATGAATGCTATCGTGATTGCTTCAATTTCGACCCAGCGAGTATTTAATTCATTTATAAGCTCGTCTAAGCTAGACCAGTCCTTCTCTCTTGCAATTTTCAAGATTCCAACGACATATTCCGCCGCCTTTACATCTTTGTTCCTTGCCAGCTTCCAAAGTTTTATCCAATCCTGGTAAGGCTTTGGATGTCTTTGATCCATCACTTCAAAGGCTTTCGATAGAATTTCATCATTTACACGCTGGAGTATTAGCCACATAGTAAATACTGTTAATGGCTCATTAATTTCTGGCCGTAAACCAATATACCACTCATTGTTTGGTGCAATAAACCCTTTAAAGTCCCCCAGATGAATAAGTGCATGTATATGTTCATGTAGTCTTGTAAGTTCCCTTAGCGTTAAATAGGAGCGCACCTCATCAACCTCAAAACCCTTATTTTTTAAAGCTTTCATTAACTCCTTGCTGTGCTTCTTAACTTCAACTTCGCATACGCCCACTATTCGATGTATTGGATCGTAATATCCGAGAATATCCCATATGCCATCACCTTTAGGGCATTTCTCAGCACGTGAAAACTCAGGTTGTGGAACATAGCCAAACAGTTTGTAAAGTTGAAATACCAACATACACATTCCCCTCTTTAAATAAAAATATAATAGATTGAAGTAAGTTTTTTGTTTTCCCTTTAAGGTGTTCGATGATCAGGCTTAAAAATAAAAGCCCTGTAAGCTTTAATGTTTAGTTTAATCTTAACTAGTCAGTTTAGTTCTTTAAGGCACTTATACCACTTGGCAATGTTTTTTCCTTAATCCTCTATCACATCTCCAGCAGAAGCTCATTTTGTGCGGTGACATATATTACATTATGTTCCATCACAAAACATAGGGGAAGCGGGCTTTTAAAGGGCTTAATTGGCTGAAACAAGCCCAACTAGGGCTTAAAAATACGTCTGCTTTAAAACCGTTCCGCCCAGATAAGCCTTTAAAGGGTTTGTTTTAAACGCCTGTTTGTGTCGCAACACATATATCATTACGTCACTACACAAAAACAATGGAAATGGGGGTGCTGATTTTTTGGCTATATTGGATTATAAACCTATTATAGAACGTTGCATAATCGAGGCTAAAAGGGCTAATACACATCCAGCTAAACTTGTAGTTTTAACGAATCTGTTAAAGGAGCTATTTAGCATCGAACTTACCGAGTTACTTCTAGGAGTTGAAAGAAAAGTTGGAAGCAGAATTTACGGCTTTAGAGGAAGCGGAGATCTCCTATTTCGCTCCGTAATTTTTGAGGTTAAAGTTGACCTTGAAAGGGAGATAGAAGATGCTAAAGGGAAGTTGAAGAAGTATTTTCAAGCCCTATACGAAGAGAAGCCAGAGGAAAAACACGTAGGTATAGCTACGGATGTAATTAATTTTAAAGCTTACATACCAATCATTAAGAGTGGTCGGATTGTGGCCATCTCTGAAATAGGCTCAATAAACTTATCAACCACCCCAGTTGGGGAGGCAATTCTTTGGCTCGACTCCTTTATATTTCATAAATCAAAAATTAGGCCTACAGCTGACGACTTAAAATTTAGATTCGGACCTAAAAGTCCAACTCACTCAATAGTCATCGATATGCTTAGAGGTTTATGGGATGAGGTTAAGACCGAACCTAGCGTTAGTCTGAAGTTTGACCTTTGGGCTAAAAATATGGAGATTGTTTATGGTAGTAGCCCTAGCGAAGAGGCTTTCCTAGACCAAACCTACCTTGTAACCTTAATCAAACTTATAGTTTACTATCGACTTAGCGGAGACAACATAGTCCGGGCAGATCAAATTAAGAAAGCATTAATAGGCGAATATTTCCAATCATATGGAATCCTAAACCTCATAGAAGAAGACTTCTTCGCGTGGATTTTGCATCCAAAAATTGTTGATCAGGCTTTAGCCCTAACATGTGATTTGGCAAGGGAGCTTCTTAGATATGATATGAATCAGATAGATGAAGATCTTTTCAAGGAAATTTATCAGGAGATTGTTAAACGTAGTGAGAGGCACCGGATAGGCGAATACTATACGCCTGAATGGCTTGTAGAATTAACACTTAAAGGAGCATTAAACATCTGGTTTGAGAGGAATAAGGATAGTGATGCTCCAAAAATCCTAGACCCAGCATGCGGCTCAGGAACCTTTCTATGTAATGCAATCCATATGGTAAAGGATATTTTAGAGAAGAAAGGCAAGCAATCTAGCGAAATTTTAGACTTCATACTCAACGGTGTTGTTGGTGTTGATATCAATCCGCTTGCCGTTACCATTGCTAGAGCCAACTATCTTATCGCTTTAGGCGATCTCCTCAGGCTTGGGAGAAGCATAGTTATCCCTATTTACGTTTCGGACTCAATTAGACTTCCCGATATTAAAACCGTCTACTCGTATGCTGCTAATGAGAATGTTCAAGTTTACGAGATAACGGTTAACAAGTATAGGATTCAAATACCATCCGAGATTGCAAAGCATAGGTATAGGCTTGGACAGGTTCTCAACGGTCTAAGAGAAGCACTAAACATTTACAGGCTAAGAGGAAACAGAAACGAGGCAAAAGCGCTCTTTAACCGTAAAACCTCAGAAGTTTCAAGTCAAGCTGAACTAGAAATTCTAAATATGACACTTAATACCCTACTTGAGCTTGTAGATAAGCAGCTTAACGAAATATGGGTTTACATGCTAAATAACGTCTATACGCCAATAGCCCTAAAAGAGGCAAAATTCGACATGCTAGTAAGCAATCCACCATGGATAGCTATGCGCTACATAGAAAACAAAAACTACCAAGACTGGCTAAAGAATGAGGTGCTAAATTATGGTTTACTTACAAGCGATCAAGTTAAGCTTTTTACACATATGGAGATGGCAACACTTTTCTTCAACAGGTCAGCAGAGCTTTACCTAAATGAAAATGGTTTAATAGCATTCATTATGCCTAGAAGCGTTTTAACAGGAGCTTTTCACCATGAAAACTTTAAGCAGTTTAGAAGGCCGAAAATGAGGCTCATTAAGATATTTGACTGTGAAGATGTAACACCGCTGTTTAATGTTCCTTCCTGCGTTCTTCTTGCAATACTGGGAGAAGAAACAAAATATCCTGTACATGCAACAAGATATAGGGGACTGCTCGAAAGAAAAAATTGCAAGCTAAATGAAGCTTTGCAACAACTAAAAGCCGAGGATTACATGTATCAGCCACCAACCATAAGCCTAAGAAAAAGCTATTATCATGATGAGGTCAAGCAAGGTGCCACTATAGTTCCAAGAAACCTATGGTTTATAGATTTCAAAGTTCATCCAAAGTTAGGAATAGACGCGTCAAAACCAGCCGTTAAAACATCCGAAGAGGCTGTAAAAGTAGCTAAAGATCAATGGAAAGATATAATTTTAGAGGGAAACATAGAATCAGAACTCATATATGCCACATTATTAGGCGGCGACATAATATCATTTGGGTTTATTAAGCTGCGTCCAATAGTCATACCATGCAAAGCCTTAACAGCGCAGTACAGACTTCTTGATGTTGAAGAATTAAGAAACGCAGGATACGTTGGGATGGCTGAATGGTTAAGTAATGCGCAAAAAGCATGGGAAGCTCATGCTACTGAAAGATCGCTCAGGGATAATCCTCGTGTAATTTCATGGATAAACTACAGAAACAAAATTACGGGACAAAATCCAAGCAAACGTTATGTTCTCCTTTATAATACAAGTGGAACTGACTTGGTGTCATGTGTAGTTGATAAGCGGTCTTTGCAAAGTTTTAAGGTGCTGGGGGCTGAAATTAAACCTAGGGGTTTCATAGCTGACGCTAAAACCTATTTCTATGAGACAGATAACGGAAATGAAGCTCATTACCTATGTGCTGTATTAAACTCTACGATCGTTAATGAAGGAATAAAACCTTTACAGACTAGAGGTTTATTTGGGGAGCGAGACATACATAGAAGACCTTTTATGCTTCCTATCCCTAAGTTTAACTCCAACGATCCTGTTCATTTAAAATTAGCCGAGCTTAGTAAGATTGACCATGAAAAGGTTGCCGAAGCAAAAGCTAAATTTACTGGAAAATCTGTTGCAAGTCTAAGGAGACAAGCTAGAGAAACAGTAAAAGAAGAATTAAAGGAAATAGACGAACTTGTATCTAGACTATTAGGGATGGAGTAAAAATGAGTGATAGAGTTTTGGTGCTTTACACCGTCTGGGCTGAAGATTATTGGGAACAATCTAAAGAAGCGCCTTATCCAAATAGAAGCTACAAGGAACTTCCAGAGTGGGATAAACTAGCAAACAGTTGTCCATTACCATCTCTAGGAGTTTACATAAAAGGGAGATTCAAAGGTAAATATGTAGACCATACCCATAGGGAGCTTGTATACCTCAAAATTACAGGTATGCGTTTTGACAAAGAAACTGAACAGCCTTATTTTCACATAGAGCCACTTCAAAAATCATCCACTCCTAGCAGAAAATTTTTGGATTCGTTTCCTGCAACCAGCCTATTCACAGCAGTAGAAGGAAGCAGAATTCTAAAGATTTTGAAGGATTTAGGTGAAGAACCTCCAAGAGAATGGATGGAACTCATAGAAGCAAAGAGGCCCACTATAAGTTGGAGAGATTATGTTGGTAAGTACTTCTTGGACCTTATAGATAGAGACTTAAGTGATAACGATTTTGAGGATGGATGTTCCCAGTTGCTTGCTTCCTTGGGCTTTGAAGTTAAACAATTAGGACATAAAGTTGTAGGAGAATATCCAGATGGAGAAGCAATACTTGATGAAATACTAATAGTATATGATTGTAAGAACATCTCCGAGTATAATCCAAGTGCTGAGGATAAAAGGAAGCTAAATGAGTATGTGAGAGATGCGAAGCTAAAGTATAAAGATAAAGACGTTTATGGAATGTTTATTGCAAGGAGTTTCGAGGCTGTGCAAACCGGAGACTTATTTTACGTTCCCGTAAGCTCCTTAGTCTACCTACTGTATAAGAAAACAATACTTGGAGGAAAATTCAGCTTATCACCATTCAGAAAGATACTAGCAAAGAAAGAAAGACTTAACCAAACACTTATTGATAGCGAATGGAGAGAGTGTAACTTTTAATTTCCTAAAGCCAACTTTTTAAGCACCTCATATAGTGGGAATGCTTCGTTTGCTCTTATCCATGCTTCTTCCACGAAGAATTGAACCGCCATTTTTGCCGCTGTAGGATCTATAGGTATTACATCCGAGTTTGTGTTAAAGTAATTGGTTAAAGACATAGCTGAGGCTAGTTGTACGGCCCTCCTTTCAAGCCTCATGGAGAATGGCACAGTTCTCGTCTCTAAGTTTTCTAGGATTAAATTTGATGCTTTTTCAAGTAGCTTAAGCATTTCATCTGTAAGCAGTACCTTCTTCTCTTGGAATGCTCCAACAACTAGATGGTACTTGGTCTCGATTGCATAAGTTAGGGTTAGGTGATCTCTAAGCTTTGGCGCAATCTTAACCATTTTGCTTTGTAGGATTCCAAGCATCAGTTTTCTCTGACTTTTAGCTAGCTCACTATACTTCTCCTTTGTTAGCCTGTGAAGTCTGCAGAGCATCCTATCCTCTATGGCGTTAAAGTTTGGGTCGCTAACCGTAACCTCATAGCCCCTTTCCTTAACCTCTGTGTTATAGTTTACTGAGAAGAATGAGGAGAAGTTGTAAGGGCCAACTGTGTAGCTCTTAGTTTCATAGCGGATAATCCCTCTTTCCATAGCCAGCTTTAAGGGCTCAACCATGCCTTTATACTTAAACCAATCGTTAAACTCTGTAACAATAAAATTGAATTTTCTTCCTTGATAGGCTTCGCCGATAGCAATAAACTTTGCAGGAGTCATTCCCCCACAATATCTGTTAAGCCCCACTAAACCATGCGGTGGGACATTTTGACTTTCATTACCAAGGATCATGTCCTTGGTTGCAAATGTCTTGCCTGTTCCAGGTTCGCCAAAAAGGGCTAAATTAAAACCAGTACTTAAAGCCTTACTGCCCTCCTCGGTAACTACGTCTACATCGCATATTGAATACTGCTGAGTAATGGTTAGTAGGTGATCGAAAAATATTGTTGGACCATATAAATCTTGCAGGTAATTTATTAAAAACTGTGGGGATAACTCTTTACCAAACTTTATAGTTTCCTCAAGTCTTTCCTTGATTAAGCTTGAAAGATAGTTTTTAAATTCCTCTTCCATTTTAATGACCTCAAGAAATTCCTGTTCGGCATCCTTAGTCCTTAAAGTTGGTATTGGACCAGCCTCAAACTCGCCTAAAACCTCTACGACAGCCGGCTTAACCTCTTCAGGCATAGCCCACTTAGGATGCCGTCTACTACCAACTTCCCAGACCAAATCCCACCTATCCTTTAACTCGGCGATGAGACGTGTAGGATAAAGCCTGTCTCCGTAGATCTCACTACTTCTAACCGCAATAAGATCAAAGGAAGCATCTCTAACCTCAGTAAGAGCCTTTAACAACGCATAACCCTTTTTACCGTGAACCTTTAAAATCTGCTTTACAGAATGCTTAATTTCTTCCCAAGCACCATAAGGCTCAAAAATTCCACCTTTCCTCACCGTGTAATATTTGCCTCTAAACGTATAGTAATCCTTAAGTGGTGAGAGTTGGATTAAATGTTCAAGTTGTCCGTCAGAGAGGATCTTTACTAAAGCTTCAATCTTAACAGGCTCTGTTATGGAGATATCAAGACCTATATTTTTAAGATATTCCACTACTTTAGATTTAACCTCGTTTGGCCACGTCCACTCAAGATGTGGTAGAAATCTCCTAAGCAGGATAACTCTCTCCCTAAATTTATCCTCAGGTAGCAGGCTCAAAGTACCAGTAACCCCCTTATTCTTGTGTAGTAACACATAGTTATATATGTCAATAAGTTATATATGTTCATTACACAAACCAAGCCTTCAAATAAGGCGCATTTCTAGCCTCAAAGCCTAAAACTAAGCCTTTCCACCAAAAAAGGAAAAAGCCTTCACCTAAACATGTACTTAAGCCCTAAAGCATCCCTATAAAGCTCATTGTCATGCTCGTTTAGTACAGCGAATATCCTGCAGCAGCCGCCCACAGTCCTAGCATAGATTTCCTCAACCCTTCTAAGCCTTAAGCTCCTAACTGCATCGTCGAGAACATTCCTAATATGCCTATAGTCTTCTTTAGAAATGGTTGCTTCTGGCTCCACATCGTACTCTTCCTTTTTGAATAGGAGCCCCCAGAAGGTTCTGAGATTCACTAGGCTGAAAAGGCAGGGGTTGGATATGCGGGAGGCCAAGCATGCATGCAGAGCTTGGTAAGGCAAGTGCTACCTAAAACCTCTCCATTTCTATTTTTCAAGGTTTTCTCTCCATACTTTACCTTTTTGTCTAGTAGAGGCTGAAAAGGGATTTGCTGGATTTAATTAAGCTTTTCCATTCGCGGTTCTGTTAAGTTATGTAAGGGGGCAGGCGTATTGTTAAAGCTAAAGGTGCAGGTGGTAAGGCGAAAATCATAAAAAGAAAGGTTAAGGTTCGTGTCAGCTAACTAAAGGATCGCTGCCTCGGGTTAATTGGTACCGTTTCCACCGAACTCAAGTAGGTGGAAATGGTACTATTCTCCGTCAACTAGTAGATTGGGTTGAGGCCGTCTCAGCTAGTTTTAGGAAGTCTCTGAAAATCTGCGTAAGGTTTTTCAGCACGTTCGAATATAGGGATTACCGTTTCTAAACCGCATTAAATAACTCCTTATGTCCTCAACTGTTAGCATATCAATCGGCTTATTCGACCATCTAAGAAAGCCTCTTAAATAAGTTAGATGATTAACCACAGTGCCTTTAGAAAAGTGTAAGTCTACAAAATAGAAGCTCCTAAAATTTGATAGCAACTCTTGGTTGCTGGAGATATTAAGAACCCGCTGGAGGTTCTTAGAAGCCTGCAAACGCTGAATACGGGTAGCTGCACTAACCTTCCTCCACTTCGTATAGTG
>CAZAHF010000050.1:0-9031 GCA_964484995.1 uncultured Candidatus Bathyarchaeia archaeon
AGCAGTCAAAAAAAAGGTTAGAGAAAAATTTCCGAGTTATGTCGCATCGCAAACAGTGTAAACAGGATAAACACTACCTAGTTAGAAGTGCTATAAATAAGCCTAAGCTTATTCCGAATATTATACCGTAGAAAAAGCCTAAGATAAAATTTAAAGTGTTTAGGTCTATCATTTTCTTTTTCTCCTTTTCTTTATATGTTTTAGAAACTGTTTACAGTATTCTTTCAGCAATTCATTTGCAATATCATAAGCCATTTCACAATAAACCTCATGTTCAGTTTCTGCTTTTCTTTTATATTTCTTATATTTGCATTTTTTACATTCATCAAACATTTCTAAGCAACGTATTTGAGGAATTTCAGCTAGTCTTTCATACATCCTCATTTTAACTATTTCTTTTAGCTTAACCAAAATTTTTTACCCCCTTAATTTTAAACTGTAAAGTCTTTAGGTTTAAAACTATCACAAGAAGAACATAGATAATAATATTTGCCTGTCTGTCTATCTTTCAATAAAACGTTTCTCCAAATCTTACAGTATTTTAGCTTTAGGTTTGGGTTGTTTTTTGGAGTTACAGTTATAGCATATTTGCACATTAACCATTTTTCTTTACCAGTAACCTTATCACAACATTCCTCAACTATTATCATTCTGTTTTCCCCCTAGCCTTATCTTCTTAAATTTTAAACTGTTAAAAATTACGTTTTGCATATATCTAGGTCTATTAATATCCCTTCTGTATCTCTCAAAATCATCAAAGACAAATCTGCACAAATCACATGGTTTTTTACACCATAAGACTATATGATAACCTTTTTTTGTTTCTTCTACATCCATCCACGCTAAACATAGGTTTTTACTAGCATAACTTAAAATCTTTAGTGTTACCCTTTCAAGATATTCTTTAGAACATCCTTGTTTTAAATGTCTTTCAATTCGTGAACCATCTAAATCTATTGTATTATAATAAAGTCTAACTTGGTAATTCGTCCTCTTCACTTCTTATCTCCCTCCCTTTATCATCCTCAAATCTGTAAATCCATTTTCCGATTTTCTCCTCAACCTCTTCAATTGGTATATCGTGGGTATCTGTTTCAATTGCCCCTATAAACCACCACTCATCTTTATCATAACCTACATCTTGACTAATCTGATTTTCAAGCTCTTTCTCTAAGAAGTCCTCTATCTCTCTTTCTTCAATATGTGGTGGAAGATAAGCCTCTATTACTCCAGCATAATAGTTTGAATGTATATATACATCCCTCATGATTTTAACAACCCTTTTAACCGTTTTAACAATCCTTATAAAACGCTTAGTCCTAGCATCCCTAAGATAGTAATAGGTTTTTCCTCTTCTAACAAACCTTATAAGCTCAACTTCTTCCATTTATTCCCCCCCTATCAACTTCCGATTTGGAATAAAATGTTTTTCCCCACCATTCCAAACATAGCTTATCCACCCTAAAGCAATAGCCTTATTTGTAGCCCTTTCAACACTTCTTAGGCTTGAAACTCCTAGCCTAGTCATCAAATCAATTCTTGTGATATTGTCAACCCTTAAAGCCCAATATAAAACGTGATATGCTTCCCAATTTACGCTTACATCAAAACCCTTATCCCCCAGCTCTCTTGTTAAAAACAATTGTTCAAACCTTAGCCTGTAGCTGTAAAACTTTAAGACATCCTCAATTTTTTCTTTCCCTACAAATCTACATATTTCCCTAGCAATTCTAGGAGCATACATTTTAGCCCTTGTTAACCCTACTTGAAAAGCCAAACCACTAATAAAAATGCTAGGTATCTCAAAATCATAGGTTGTTTTAACCGTTTTAGTGTTTTGAACAAGAATGTTTTGAGCTTCTAAATCATCTATATCCTCGCTAGGCTTATATGGTAGTAGGTAATATCTTAGGAATTTTTCCCTTATGAAGGTCGCATAAACTGGATGTTTAACTAGGTTTTCTATCCATAGGGGTTGAATTCCGCTAACAAATCCTAGCCTATCAACCTTAATGTTTACACCTAACCCATCATCAACAAAAACACCACTATAGCTTAAGCTTCCTATGATTTCACCCATCTTTTCCACAATATAATCGCTTGAGCCTATTAACGCATAGTCCTCATTCAAAATAGTTGCATATCTCTTTTTCTTAAACCATCCGTTTAACTGTTTCATACCTCTTAGGTTAAGCCTAGAAACAAGTTTAACAGGCTCATGGTTTAAAGTAAGCCATTTCTGTAAAGCGAATATTACGGTTGATTTTCCCCCACTTGGTGGTGCTACTAAAAATGTTGGTATCCCAGCTTTACAACAAGCTAATCCCCAAATAAAGCTAGGTGCTAAGGTCTCAGCCCTACCATACTTTTCAAACAAACTATTTCCCACCTACAACCTTTTTACGATAATATTCGTCTATTATTTCATGTAAGATTTCACCGTAACTTAGCCTAGTTTTCTTTTCAAACATTTTTTTCAGGAGAATTTCATTAAGCTTTTTTACATCCTCCTTATAGATTCTTATCAAGGTTGTTTCCATAATAACACCCCCAATCCCCTTTTAAAACAAAAAATAAAAAAAATATTTGTTTATGGTTTAAGGGTTTAGCATTTTTACCCATCGGGTTTTAAAAGTTTCCCCAACAACTTTTACCTTACCGTTTTTCACGCAGATTATTATATGTTCACTACCAACAACTTTACCCTTATTGTCTAAAAGCTCACAATCACAATCAAACTCCATTTTATCCCCCCCTTCTAAAGTTTTGGATGTTTTTCGTAAGATAAACTATGTTAACGTGATATATAAAGTTAACTAGGTAAACCTAGAAAAAGCTAACCAAAAAAGCCAAACATCATGATATAGTAAAATAAAGGAATATATTATAAAATCAGAAAAGCAAAAACAGTTAGAAAAAAAAGTTAAGTCTTACTTTTGTTTTTGATTTTAGCAATTACCTGCTTGACTTCCTCATCATTAAGGTCTAAATCTTCCTCAACTACTTGTTGTGGTTGTTGTTGTATTTTTCCTGCTAAAGCTGATTGTAAAAACATTTGCATAAATTGTTGATAACCACCACCATAAAACCCACCATGTCTTGACAAAGAAGATTTAGCTAAATCTTTTACTACTCTCTCAGCTCTTTTGCTTACCTTAAGAAATCTCTCAAGAATTCTAACCATAACCTCTATGTCTTTAAGCGTTATATTTTCAACATCTATATCCTCAACACTCATTAACTATTCCCCTCCAATTTTATTGGTTCGCCTTTAGCTGGTATAAACAAGACATAGGGTTTTTCCTTGTTAACCCTAACAAATTTACGTGTATCCCCAAAATGCAAACAGAAACATCTTAAATCAACCATATAATCAACACCTAAAGCCTCACATTCACTTGAAAACTTTACGTCATACATTATTCCACGTTCAAAAAGCATATCCCTAATTATCCTAAACGGTTGAAGCTTAGTTTTCTCTATCAACCATCTTTTTATCATGGTTAAAGCTAAACCGTTAAACCAAACCTTAATTAAAGGTGTTTCCCAGTTACCAGTAACTATATCTCTCATGGAAATATAGGGGTATTGTCTAGCCGAATGAATACTCAAAGGATTTTTAGGGTTAAAGCCTCTTGGGGGTTTAAAAGTTAAACTAGCATACTTATAGCCTATAGGGTTGTTGAAATCGTAGTTTATCCATCCACCAACAACATCAAACTTATATTTCTCTATATCTTCAAGAAGAAGCTCAACATGAAAAGGAGTGGCTAAAATATCATCGCTAGAGATAAGCAAATAGTCATAGTCTTTAGAAAGAAAAAAATTTACACCCTGAGTATAGGCTATATGGCTAGGCTTATATTTAACAATCAGCCTATCAACAAAATCTACTTTTTCCATCCACCATTTGAATAAAACAAAATCTCTTGGACTTGGAATAAACCATAAAACTTTAACCATCCTCTATTTTTTCCCCCTTTTACCCACCTCATAACCTGCTAACCCACCAATAATAGAACCTATGGCTAAAAGTATCCCACCATCAACCTTTAAAGTTGCTAGGTTAACAGCCTCTAAGACTATCAAGCCTATTATAGCTGTCATTTTAACTAAAGTTTCATCCTTCATTCTATATCACTAGGCTGTTTACGGGTAGCTTATACCAGCAAAAAGGTTATCTATATCTGACGTGTCAGTTGTAAGTTCAGGACTTGGGGGGGCATCCTCATATTTCTCAGTTGCACCACTAAAACCTATAGCTTCAAACCCCCATTTCTCACCAACTGCCATATCAATATCTTCCCATTCTTTAAAGTTTAAACATATAAAATGGTCATCACCCCAACCAGCTATAACAGGTGTTTTAGTTGTTACAGTTGCTGGAGCTATAAGCTTTCTTAAAGCACCATAAGTATATCTGTTACCGTAGTCGGTTGGACATATTCCTCTACATGCCCAATATCCATCGTAACGTGTCCAAGCACCCGATGAAAAGCTTACACTTCCCCAAGCACCATTATAACCGTAACAAGTCCAACTTGGAATTTTAGCAAAACCTGAAACCCACATACTATGATTTTCTATAGCCCCAAAACCTAAAGCCGCTCCTCCTCTACCATAGTTGTGAAATGTAGTTACGGGTGTAATATAACAGCCTGTTTTATGGTAAAAGTTTTTCTCTGTTTCGTTAGCCTTATTTAAAATATAAAACCTTCCATTATTAACCATAGAATAGTTAGCCCTATGCTGACATATTTCACCTATGAAGCCCCACCACCCTGTAGTTGGTTCTTCATATACAGCTAAAACACCGTATAAGTCCCAAGGGTCATTCCATGTTCCAGCACCAACATTAGAGTCATCAAGATACATTGGTTTTATTTTTTCCATGTGTGGGAAGAAATGGTCATGAACATAAACTGGACTCCTATAATATACCTTTCCAAAAGTACTACCTACATATGCTACCATTCTTGGTTCATCTGGATTAATTATTTTATGTCCCCAGTCACCAGCATTATAGTTTAAGTTTTGCCCATATCCTAGTGCAATATCAACTGTTAATGTTTTACCATAAGCTTCTGATAAGTCCATCTTTGGTGTAACACCTTCTACAACTCCCTCTTTTGGATGTCTATCGCCGAAAGCTATTTTGTTAGCTCCAAGAGTTGGTGCTGAAGGGCTATCATAAAACAACACATATTCGCCTTCATCTAAAGCATAAGCATCATAGCCATCAACAGATGTAAGGCTTCCTGTTGTCTCTACAGATGCCCAGTAAGGCTTAGGAACAACACATGAACCTTTCAAGCTGTTTATTAAAACAGCCTTGTAACCGTCTTTATAGCTTACAGCTATACTTCTGCTATGTGTTGGTGTATCGTCTGAACGATATAAGATAAAAAAGCCAAATTTGGCTGGCACAAGATTGCCAATCACACCTTCGACTGTTTCACTCCACATAGGCGTTACTTCCTTATATACTCCAGCCTCAACAGGCATAAGCTGTTGCCTAGTAGCAAAAACTATCTCTGTTTTTTTACATTTTATGCCTGGGCCATGAGGCATAGGGTTTCGTTTAAACCATTCAAAAGCACCCGACAAATATATTTTTGGTTTAACAGTTAAACTATCATGTGCTATATATTCCACTTCAACCACCTACAATTAAAATGTTAACATAAAAAATAAAAAGTTTTAGGTTTAAAGGGTGTTATGACCAACATATTCTCCGTCTAAGCTAACATAACTTGTTGCTAGGCTACCATGCTCAACATATTCTCCATCTAAAGCTATAGACTTGCTTACCTCAGTTGTTAACTCACCATGCTCAACATATTCTCCATCTAAGCTAAGATATACAAGTTTAGTTATGATTGGTGCTGTTGGGGCTTCAGGTATTGTTCCAATTTCTGGTGTTGGCTTTTCTTCAATTGTCGGCATTTCTATTGTTGGTGGTGTATATTCAAAGGCTGTAACATCTGGGACAAGTGGGAAAACTGAGGTTGAAGGTGAAGGTATAACAGCATCAACAATTGAACCAACTACTGCACCAGTAATTGGTGATAAAGCTAAACCTAGAACACCTAAACCCATATCTTTAATGCTTTTAGCTGTTAAGATTCTTTCTCCACCTTTCCAAGCATACATTATTGTAATGTTAGCCATAACTGTATGTCTTATTTTTTGTCTGATACCTATGATTGTGTTAGTCCACCAACTATTAATTATTGATGTTGTGTTAGACCACCAGTTTTTAAGAGTTGTAGCTATTCCACTAAAGAAGCCTACAACAGCATTCCATACTGTTACAACTACATTCAATAAAACACTTCCAATAAAAAATAAAGCGTTATAAAGCCAGTTGCCAAAATTGTAAAGTTGTTGTGCTATCCAGTTGAAGCCTGAACCTATCCAGTTTAAGCCATCCCTAATTTTGTCTCCCAACCATGCAAAACCACTTTTTAACCAATCAAAAGCAGTAACAAGAGCATCAGAAAATTTTCTTATTCCATCCCATAATGCACTACCTAACGCTGAAAACCCAGCAAATATACCTTGACCTGTGTTAGTTATATTTTGCACCTGAGACCAGATTTGTTGAAAAAAGTTGGTTATTTGGCTTGTTACATCTACTAATGTTTGCCATAGCCAACTTAAATCAATAGCCACTTATACCACCTTAAAACAATTTAATTGTTATAATTATCTTTTTATCTTCAATTTTTATGTTAACAGCTTTTTTACCTCTCTCATCTAAACCCTGTAAAATCATTTGCTTAAACTGTTGTTCTGTTAGAGTTATTGTTAATTCGTTTTGTGTTAATGCTGGTTGAATACCTAGATTTGCTAAAGGTGTTCCTTTAAAGATTTGGCTTAACAGTCCTTCCATTTTTAGCTCACCCATATACAAATATTTGCAACGGTTAAGACTGTAGCTAAAGGATGTTCTCCAGCCCATTGCATAAATCTACGCATAACTTCCATAGCATAAGCTAAGATTGTTCTGACAGTGTTTATTATCTGGGTTATTAGGCTTGCTACTGTGCTTCTAGCCTCTTCAGCTACACTATCTGTTAGCATAGCTGGAACTGTAGCTGTTGCCATAGCCATTTTAAACCACCTAAAATAGAAAGTGGTTTCCTAATATTTAAATATAAAAAAAATAGGTTTTAAAGAAACTTCCCCTAGCTGACTAGGTTAGAATAAGCCTCTAAAGAACCCTGCTATACCTCTGAAAATCCTAGAACCGTATCTAACCATCATAAAGGCTAAGCCACCTAAGACAAGAACACTAGCAATTGTTGAAGCATTCTCAGCTAAAACACTAGCCACATTTCCTAGAATGTCTTGGATAGCGTTTAGTATGTTAGTCATTATGTCAGCTAGGGTATAGGTTGGTGTTGACATTTTTCCCACTCAACATTTTTAAATGTTAAGCTAATATTTAAAGTTTGGTGAGGTTATGGCTAAAAACATAAGCCTATCTTTACGTGAACAACTTAAACAAGCAATAAGAAACCTAAGAAAAGCTGGGATTTTGGTTAAAGTTTATGTTGATGAAAAAACAACCCCTCAAACAGGCTATATTTTGGTCGATATAAATTCTATTGCTGAAATCGTAAAAAACAGAATAGCATATCCCAACAAACAAGTATATGTAAAGGAAAATTACCTAATCATAGAAGTTTGGAAAGACTAGATTAAAAAAAATAAGAATTTTTTGTTTATTTTGTTAACAATACGACAAAAACCTAAAGTATTCTACTCTGGTTGTGAAGGTCTGGCTGTTCTTTCACCGATAATATTCTGCAACTCAGCATGAATACGCTCAACAAGTCCATCAATATCCACGTCTTCTATTCCCATTTCACTAGCTAACTCATGTGCTAAAGATTTGCTGACATCAACAGTATGACCATGATAGGCTAAACCGAAAACCCTTGTTGCAACAGTCCAAACTGGTTGCCATCTACCTTTTTGTTTTACATATTCCCTGACAACACCCGCAAGGTTTCTCATCCAATTACCGTATTTTTTATGTGGTTGTTTCAAAGCAGAGGAAGCTATGACGTCAACAGCTTCATAATCAGTTGGGTTTTCTACCTCAATTCTTCCAACTGGCATATATACCACCGTAGAATACATAAGGGAATAATTCCTTATAAACTATGTGGTTAAACATGACTAAGACGATAGTTAAAATAGAGAAAGATAGGGTTGTAAAAGTCATATTACCCTTAAAACTTAAAAATGCTGGTGTTCAAATAGTGTTTGGTGAAAACAAAAATGGAAAAAGATAGTTGGGAAAAATGGAAAGAAGAATTTATGAACCATCTAAGGAAACTTAAAAATGTTTTAACTGAAATAGGTTTAACCAAACAAGAAGCATCAGAATTTTACAAGGAAGTTAAACGTGATATAAGCGATATTATAAGCGATTTAGAGGAAGAACTAGGAACATATCTTGAAGAAACCAGCGAGGAGTTTTAAAAGCGTATAAATATATGAACTCACATTCCTTTTTTATGGTATTTGTAGGTGTCAGAAAATGCCACAAGTTAAGGGACGTAATTACATGATTTTTAAAACCTATGCTGGAGTTAAGGTTAATCTAAGGCTTAGTCAAAAAGCATACCAAAAATTATTAAACTTGGTTCAAGAAGGTTTTTATTTAAACGTTAACGATGCTATTAGAGATGCGATTAACTTCTTTCTGGCTTGTGAACCCTATCGTAAAAGATTTGTAATGAAAACTATAAAGGATGTTGTTGACTACATGAAAACTTAAGCTGGTTTTCTTAGCCTTCTTGTTTATTTTGTCATTCCCAAAAAGTTTATTTGCTTCTACGCTTTATTTTTAGTGACTCCTGCCCCTTGCTCCATGCCCTGACATGGAGCTAGGCTTCAGGGGGCTGAAAGGGGGCGGGAGTCATAATTATTCAGTAGTTTTTCTGTTTATTTTGTTTACAGTGTTTGCGATGCGACATAACTCGGAAATTTTTCTCTAACCTTTTTTTTGACTGCT
>CAZAHF010000051.1:0-5081 GCA_964484995.1 uncultured Candidatus Bathyarchaeia archaeon
TTTAATGGTAGATAATAGTTTAAGGCTGTTGCAATATAGTTTGCAGTATATCTAAGTAAACCAAGATTCCATTTTTTTATGTTATGGTGAAAATAACAGTTCATGATTATTTTTTCTGTTTCAGCGTTTCCAGCTCTTTCACCTATCCCAAGGAAGGTGGTACTAACATAGAATTTATCATAAAGCCCGGAAGCAGCCCTAATAGCCGCCATAGTGTTTTCAACAGCATTTCCAAGATCATCATGAGCATGAATTTCAACATAAGGTATTTTTGTTTCTTCCTTAAGCTTTCTTATTTTTGCAGGTATCCCCATAGGAACAGGGACCTGAGGATCTGAAACTCCAACACCAACAGTATCACATATTCTATATACTGTAGCACCAGCTTCAGCAACGGTATTAACAATGTATTTTTCAAACTCCCAGTCTGCTCTTGTACTATCCTCACCATGAAAGAAAACTTTTAGTCCATGATCTACAGCATACTCAACACTTTCAACTATGTTTGCCACAATTTTTTCTAGTCTTTCTCCACCCCATTTCTCAAAATGAAGGTAGGATACTGGATGGGATATCCCTATCTGTTTAAGGTCAAGTTTTAGAATTAAATCTATATCCTGCTTATTTGCTCTAGCCCAGCCTGCAAGCATATCCCCTAAACCTTCATCTCTCATAAGTCTTATTGCTTCCTGGTCTCCTCTTGTGTAGGTTATAACCTCTATTCTTTCAACACCGATATCTCTAAGTAGACAGGCGATTTGACACATGTCTTTGGGAGTTGGGCTTGTAAGTTCAGCCATTTGAAGACCTTCACGGAGAGTTGTGTCGTCTACAATAACATCAACGTTTAACGGTCTTGAAGGATAAACAATATTTTTAAGTTTCTCCCAGACTTCAAAATTGAAGGCTTGACTGCTTAAACTTCTAACAACTTCTATGTATTTTCTTCTTCTTTCCTCAAAATTCCTTAAATCTTCTTCTTTAATCATGGTTTAACTTAACTTCCATGAAAATTTTGTATCTAGATTAATTTCCATAAAACATAGTTATATAAAAGTTTTAGGTTTTTTCCAATCCTGAAAGTTTAATTTTTTCAGAAAATTTAAGAAAAAATTTACACTTGTTCAAATGTTTCTTTAAAAATAAAGTTTTGTTTAAAAGCCTCAAAGCTAAGAATATGGTATGTAAGTGTTAGGTTAAGGTTTGGTGAACTTTTTTGATTAGGGAAGCTTCCTTATACGAAAAACTTGAAAATAAACTTGTTAAATGTAATCTTTGTCCAAGAAGATGCTACATAAAAAATGATAGTAGGGGTTTTTGTGGAGTTAGAGAAAATAGAGATGGAACACTTTATGCTTTAACATTTGGTAAGCTAACAGCTTTAAATGTAGATCCTATAGAAAAAAAGCCGTTTTTTAATTTTTGGCCTGGAAGTTTAGCTTTTTCTATTTCTTCTGTTGGCTGTTCTTTTGCCTGTCCTTGGTGTCAGAACTGGTCTATTTCTCAGGCTAGACCCGAGGAAGTCCCTATGGAGAATGTTGAGCCTGAGGAGGTTGTTAGGCTTGCTAAACGTTACAACTGTAAATCTATAGCTTACACCTACAATGAACCTATAATATGGTTTGAGTATGTTGTTGAAACAGCTAGGATAGCTAAAAAAGAGGGAATTTTAAATCTGCTTGTAACAAATGGTTATGCTACAGAGGAAGCTGTTGAAGAGTTTTCGCCTTACATAGATGCTGCAAACGTTGATATTAAGGCTTTTAACCCGAATTTTTACCTAAAGTACTGTAAAGCAAGAATGGAAGATGTTTTAAACGCTGTAGAAAAAATGGTTACGAAAGGTTGGCATGTCGAGTTAACCTATCTTATAATTCCAACTTTAAACGACAACTTTGAGGAAATAAACGGGTTGATTAAATGGATTAAAGAGAGACTTGGACCAGATATACCACTTCACTTTAGCAGGTTTTATCCAATGTATAAAATGACCCATCTTCCTTCAACTTCAGTGGAAGCTATTGCAAAAGCTAGGGAGATGGCTTTAAAAGAGGGGTTACGTTATGTTTATGCAGGAAACATTCCAGGTCATGAAGGAGAAAACACTTACTGTCCAAAATGCGGATTTTTACTTGTAAAACGTTTAGGATTTGATGTTTTAAAATGGAGTCTCACAGACAAAATGACTTGCCCAAAATGTGGTGAGAAAGTAGCTATTAAAGGAAGATATGAACCTCAAAAATTTTTGTAGTCTTTTAGACAACTGTTTTTAGTAGAGTTAAAGCTATGATGCTTAAGACAAAGCCGTAAATAAAGGTTATTGTAGGATTGATATACTGCCATAAAGCTCCAGCGATAAGGCTTGATGGTAAAGCTGCTAAACCAACACATGTATGAAACGTTCCTAAGGCTGTTCCTCTTAACTCTTTTGTGGCAAGGTCTGATGTGAAAGCTCTTTGGTTTGCCTCAATTAGGGCGTAAGCTAAACCATAGAAGCAGAAAAGAGTTACTAGGAAGATTGTAGATGTTAAAAATGCAAAACCTAAACATGTTAAACCAAAAACAAGGTAGCCAGTCATAAGAACCTTTCTTCTACCAATTTTATCTGATAATATTCCACTTGGGATTGAGAAAAGAGTGTAAACTATGTTAAATAAGACGTATAAAAGAATTGGTATTGCAATAGCCATTTTCTCCGGATAAATGTAGGAAAGAGCTTCTTGAGCTTTAAGTATAAAAAACATGTAGGTAAAATTACCTAAAGCAAAAATAGTAGCTACCAGAATGAATAGTCTAAGTTTTTTTGGTAGATTTTTTAAACTAACATTTAAGGTTAAAGTTTTTTCAGGTTTTCTTTTCACATCTCTTACAGGATAGAGTGGTGGAAGTGCAAAAAAAGCAATAATAGCGGAGACTATCAGAATAAACCTAAAATCCATTTTAAGAAACCAAAATAAGAGTAAAGCTAGAATAGAGCCTAGGATAGCTCCACCTGTATCCATAGCCCTATGAATACCAAAAGCTTTTCCTCTCACCTCTCTGGTTGAGGAGTCTGCTATGATAGCGTCTCTTGGAGCTGTTCTTAAACCTTTACCAACTCTTTCAATAGGTCTTAAAACTAAGACATGTTGCCAAACAACCGAGAAAGGAAGAAAGAGTTTCGAGGTTGCGGATACTAGATAACCTAAAAAGACAAACGGTTTTCTTCTACCATACTTGTCTGACCAGTATCCTGAAAACACTTGTAGGATGCTTGAAACACTATCACCTAAACCACCAATTAAACCAACAATTAAAGCAGTACCACCCAAAGCCATAATAAACATGGGGAGAATAGGCATCATCATCTCACTACTAACATCAGTAAGAAAGCTTACAACACCTAACAAAACAACATTAATACCTACTTTAGCAGAGGATTTAACCATGAAAACCCTCCAACATCAAATCTTATACGGTACACCCTTAAGGATAAGATAATATTACAGGAACATTAAATAAAGAAATTCCTAGTCAGATAAGGGGTTAGCTTCAAAAGTAAAAGGAAACTTTAGGATGGAAAAAATTCAGGGTTTCCTGGAATTTTTAATGCTTCAGCATACTCATTCATAAAATCGTTATCCACTCCAAGGTCAAAATATGTGATTAGCCTTGCTATTTTATCTAGCTCTTTTCGTTTTTGTTTTGAAATAAGCGCTAAATAGGAGCCGGCTATTGAGCCGTTACCAAGCTGAATAATTTTTGCGTTTGGAAGTTTTGGGAAAAGCCCAACCCTAACAGCGTTTTGAAGGTTTATATAGTTTCCAAAAGCTCCAGCCAAATAAAGATTCTTAACATCATAAATTGAAACACCAATCTTCTTCATTAACGTTATAATAGTTGCACAAACAGCTGCTTTTGACTCCAAAAAATTGTTTATGTCTTTTTGGGTGATTACTATATCCTTTCCAGACCTAGTTTTTTTAGCGGGAACAATAACGTACTCTGGTCCTTTTAAACCAACTCTTATTAATGGTGAGTTTAGCTGAGTTTGAATTTCCCCCTGAGAATTTATTATTCCTGTGGAAAACATTTCAGCAATAACATCTATTATACCTGAACCACACACACCATAAACCTCTGATTTGTCTCCACCTATCACCGTATATTCCGCCTCATAGGTTTGAGGGTTAATTTTTACATGGTCTATTGCTCCTGTTACTCCTCTTACTCCATGAGAAATTTCCCATCCTTCAAATGCAGGTCCGGAAGCACAGGAAGCTGAAAAAAGCCATTCCCTATTTCCTACAACAACTTCTCCATTTGTACCCATATCAACCAAAACAGAGATTTCTTGTGAATTTGACATACCAGAAGCCAGAATGTCTCCTACAACATCTCCTCCAAGAAAACGGCTTATACATGGTAACACATATACTCCAGCATCAGGGTTTATCTTAAACCCTAACTCTTTAGCTGTTAGAGTATACGGATTTCTTGAAACTTCAGCGTCAACCTCTAACAGATTAGAAGGATCTTTTTTAAGAAGTAGATAAGCCATAACAGTGTTACCAGCAACACGTAGATCCATAATTTCAGATGGGTTTATGTTTTCCATTGAGGCTACTCTCTCTATTAAATTGTTTATTGTGTTTACAACAGCTTTTTGAAGAACCGTTAGATTTTTAGTGTTCTTATATGCGTATTCAATACGGGATAGAAGATCTTCCCCATAAACTATTTGTTCATTATAGTCTGAGGCTGTTTTTAAGATTAATCCGTCAACAAGACTTACTAGATATACAACGACAGTTGTTGTTCCAACATCAACAGCTAAACCATAGTTTTTGCTTGTTTTATCATCCAACTCTAAGTCTACTACTCTAGAAGAACCAGGTAAAGTGTCGTTAACAGTAACCGTTAAACCTTCAAAACTTTCATTAAACAGTTTCCGTAATTTTTTTATGGATTTTTCTGTAAACAACAGGTCCTCTAAGCCTAGTTCTCGACGAAGCTCTTCCTTCAGATACTCTTGGAAATCCCATTCGTTAATAAAAGACTTGGCGTGTATGCTAATAAAAACTTTAATACCTGACGGCTCA
>CAZAHF010000051.1:5181-8952 GCA_964484995.1 uncultured Candidatus Bathyarchaeia archaeon
ACCTTTACTAAAGTATTTTACAGTATCATCTTTATCAACAAATGTTAGGTCTACTGGGAGTGTGTTTAAAATCGATTCAAGCTCTCTTTTTGAAAGAGAACCTGTTTCAAACTGTAGCTCTTCAGATGATTCTGTTTTATGTTTTCTATTTTCTTCATTCATTAGCTATTTTACCTTCATAATAGTTTTTTTGTAGACAAATATTCACACCGCTATTCCTCATTTCCAGTTTAAAAGTTTTTACTTTTTTAGGTGTGGATTTGTTTTTCTTGCTAACTCTATAAGTTCTTCTGCTTTTTCCTCAGTTATTCTTCCCATATTCTTGAGGTTTTCTATACATTCAATTGCATACTGGCACCAGCTTACACATGCTGAGGAAGCTTCTCTCCTTACGATATGTCCGCAGTTAGGACATTTTACCCGAAACTCGTCACCAAAAAATTCTACTTCACTCCCACAGTTTGGACATTTTGTTATGATTATTTGTTGAGGAGAAGTGAGTTCTCTTATTCCAGGACAATGTTTAAACATTTATTTTTCCCTTCCATTAAATTGTTTTTGAATATTTTTCTAATATTTCTCCTCCAATACCTATCATAACATGTTTAAGCTGAAGTTTTAAACCAAGGTTTTTTAGAGTTTCCTCAACAAGATACGGTAAACCAAAACAGCATGGAACCTCCATATAAACTACCTCAACACTCTTAATATTAGACTCAGTAAAAATAGATTTTAGTTTCTCACGGTAAAACGGAACATTCCCAAACTTAGGACAGCCAGTAACCACAACTTTTCCTTTTAAAAAGTCTTTATGAAAATTTGGATAAGCAAAAGGAACACAATCAGCTGTAACAAGTAGGTCTGATTCTTTAAAGAATCTAGCCTGAGGGTTTACAAGTTCAAGTTTAATAGGCCACTGAGATAGGGATACGTCATGAAACTCCTCACATACCTTTTTTAATTCTGGTTTGCTAAGTTTTTGCTGGATATGTAGCTTTACTGCTTCCTCATCAAACTCTACTGTTTCTTTTTCTTCAAGTGTTATTGCTCCTTTTGGGCATTGCCCAATACATGTACCTAACCCGTCACAGTATCTTTCATCAACTAGACGTGCTTTGCCATCTATTATTTGGATTGCTGCTTCAGGACAGGCGGGGATACATAAGCCGCAGCCATCACATTTTGACTCATCTATCTTTATAATCTTTCTTTTAACCATTTTTCTTGTCATGTAAAAATTGGCTCCTATATTTATTAAGTTTTTTATTATAGTTAATAAATTTCGAATTCAAAAAGCTTATAAAAAATAAGTTATTTAATCAATTATGTGAAAGAATGGAAAGAAAAACAACCTTAAAGCTTGATAAGAAAGATTTAACCATAATAGGGCTTTACTGTCAAAACCCAGACATAACCCAAGAAGAGATAGCTAAAGAGCTGGGGATATCTCAGCCTTCAGTTATGGTAAGAGTAAGACGTCTAAGAAGCATTGGAGCTTTGGTTTGGCAGGCTGGCTTAGACCCGTTTAAGACAGGTCTTCATGTGGCTAAAGTAGATGTTACAACAACAAGCACAACAAAGATTTTAAGAATGTTTCAAGAATGCCCCTACTTTTTAAATGGGTTTATAACTTCAGGTAAAAACAATCTTTGCCTATTCTTTGTTGCGGAGGATATAGCAACACTTGAGGCTATTGTAGATAACCATTTGAGAGTTAATAAAGATGTTCAAGATGTTGAATTTAACATAGTAATTAGCTCAGCAAACGACCTAATAATCCCGTTAAAACTTCATAAGAAAACAGGAAAACAGGCATGTGGAGCTAACATTGAATGTAAAAATTGTCCTAGTTATGAGGCTGGAAGATGTATGGGCTGCCCTATCGCTGGACAGTATAAAGGTTGGCTTTGGTTAACCCAGGACAAAGATGAGTCTGAAGAAGTTGTAAGCACCGCTACTTAGAAAAAGAGGCCCTTTTTTGGTTTTATTTTTTTGTAAGCTCACTTAAAAAGGGGAAGATAAACGTTTAATGTTGCTACTCTGTTGGTTCTATTACTATCATTGTTAGGGTTGACCTAACTTTATCTAGTCTTCTAATATTCCATGTAATACATTCTTTTAGTTTTTCCATAGTTTCAGCTTGAACCTTAGCAATAATATCGTATACACCATAAACAGTGTAAGCTTCAACAACATTCTTGATTTTTTTAATCTCTTTTAAAACAGCATCCTCAGCTCCAATCTCAGAGTTTATTAGAACAAATGCTGTTGGCAACCCTTAAACCACCAAAAAATACTATGTTTAAAACTACTTATATTCCTTCCTCCAAAGTTTTCATCAAAAGGTTAGGTAAAAATGGGAACGGTTAAACCTATCACCTCTGAGGAGATGATGGCTTTAGAAGCTAACGCAGAATATTTAGGTGTCTCATTAACCCAGCTGATGGAGTGTGCTGGTAAAGCTGTTGCTGAAAAAGTTGAAGAAGCTGCTAAAAAACATGGGTTCAAGAAAGAGGATGGTGTAACGGTTTATGTTGGAACTGGAAGAAATGGTGGGGATGGGATGGTTGCAGCTCGCCATCTTGCAGCTAAAGGATTTAAGGTTTTTGTTGTGCTAGTTGGATTTGAAGAAAAAATTGTTGACAAAAACACTAGATTAAACTGGGAAATTTTAAAGAGACTTAAATCAACAGTCCATCTTACTATAGCTTCAGATTCAACCCAAATTCCAGAGCCAAAAACACCCATTGTTGTCGATGCATTACTTGGGATTGGTGTTAGAGGAAAACTTAGACAACCAACTCTTGAAACAGTAAAAATTCTTAATAGGTCTAGATGTTTTAAGGTTTCAGTTGATATACCAACAGGTTTAGATGCGTCAACAGGTGAAGTTTTAGGTGAAGCTGTTCAAGCAAATTTAACAGTAACCTTCCATAAACCTAAAACAGGACTGATTAAAACAAAAAATTTTACTGGTGAACTGTATGTTGCTGATATAGGTATCCCGAAAGAAGCTGAACTCTACACGGGACCTGGAGATATTAGAAAGGTTTGGAAGTCTAGACCGAAAGAAGCTCATAAGGGAGATTTTGGTAGATTATTAATTGTTGGTGGAAGTAAAACCTATACCGGAGCTCCAGTTCTAGCAGCTCTGGCAGCCTTAAAGGTTGGAGTTGACCTTGTGTGGGTTGCAGCTCCAACTCAAACAGCCTACATAATATCCTCCTATACGCCAGAAATTATCACCATCAAACTTGAGGGAGAGTGGTTAAACCCAAAAAACATAGAAGAACTAAAACCGTATATTGAAAGAGCCACAAGCATCCTAATTGGACCTGGACTTGGAACGGAAAAAGAAGCTTTTGAGGCTGTTTGGCTTCTGATAGATGAGGCTGAAAAACTAAAGATTCCAGTTGTTTTAGACGCTGACGGGTTTAAGGCATACGCTCAGCAAAAAAGAAAACTAGATACTGAGACTGTTCTAACACCTCACCAGGGAGAATTTCGGATGCTTACCAGTAAACCTTTACCGGAAAACATTGAAGCAAAAGTTGAAGAAGCTAAGAAAACTGCGGAAAAACTTGGATGTATACTGCTTGTTAAAGGATCTGTAGACATAGTTTCAGATGGGGAAAAAGTAAAATTAAATTGGACTGGAAACCCTGGAATGACTGTTGGTGGAACAGGAGATATTCTAGCTGGAATTGTTTCAGGTTTTCTAGCTCAAAAAAACTCGGCTATGGATTCTGCATGTGCAGCAGTCTTTCTAAA
>CAZAHF010000052.1:0-8759 GCA_964484995.1 uncultured Candidatus Bathyarchaeia archaeon
CCCGCGACCTCGGCCTTACCAAGGCCACGCTCTAACCAGGCTGAGCCTTCCCGCCTTCCAGTAGACTGGAAGGAACCGGGGCGAACCGGGGCTTAAGTTTTAATTCAACCCTAAACATGTTACAATACTCTTTCTAGAAATAATTTTTGGAGAAAGTTATTTAAGGGTTTAAGTTTCTCTTATACCTACTTTTGTTTGTAGGTGGGAATTGTTGACTAGTTGTTCTAAGGAAGTTACAAGATTTAAGGTTAAGCTTATGTGTTTAGGTGTTAGAGGCGGTTTGGGTGTTACTAGTCTAGGCAGGGTTGGGGGGGCAGGTCCTGCTGGTGGAAGATATGTTCTTTTACCTGGCACGGTTACACCAGCAACAAATGTTCCGTTTCAAGGAAAATTTGTTCTTTCTTCACCTTACCACGTAGAAAAGTTAAGAGATGATGAGATTATAGGTGAGTATATGCTTTATGAAGATGGAAAACCTTTAATGAGTGTTGGAATAGTTGAAAAGCCTAGGTTTCTTGAAGAAAAAACTTCTGATGGTATCCCGTTTTGGAAGTTAGCTGCATTACATGGAACAGAAGTCATAGGGATAACGGTGAACAAGAATTGTGTTTACTGGGATGAAGGAATGGAGTGTAAGTTTTGCGCAATCCAACAAAACATAAAAGTTCATGAAGGAAAAAGTTTAGCCTTAAAAAATCCTGAACATCTGGTAGAGGTTATTCTTGCAGCTGAAAAGCATGGGTTTTGTAAGCATATTACTTTAACCGCTGGCACAGCCAAAACTGAAGATAGAGGATTAGGTCAATTTATACCCTATATTAGAAGAATTAGGGAAGTGACCTCTACCCCTATTCATGTTCAGATTGAGCCTCCAAAAAACCCTTCAGACATTACCAAGCTTTATGATGCTGGAGCGGATACTGTTGGTATACATATTGAGAGTTTAGATGAAAAAATTAGAGAAACTGTCTGTCCTGGTAAAGCACAAGTTGGAATAGAAAACTACTATAAGGCTTGGAAAGAGGCTGTAAAGGTTTTTGGTGAAAACCAAGTTAATACCGTTATATTGGCTGGGTTAGGTGAAGATAAAAAAATAACAATTAGAAAACTGGAAGAAGTTTGTTTAATAGGAGTAATACCCTTAATATTTCCCTTTAGACCTTTACCAGGAACAAAAATGGAGACTCATCCCCCACCTAATCCAAACTACATGTTTGAAATACTTTCAGCTGCAGCTTTAAACGTTAGACGTTATGGTTTAAGATTGGAGTCTAATAGGGCTGGATGTGTTCGTTGTGGAGCATGCTCCCCTCTTATGGAAACAGTAAAGTATGGAGTTTAGGAAACTTCATATGCTTGTTAAGGCTTATATGCTTTTGTAGGTGAAATTTTTTGAGGGCATACGTCTTAGTAAACACTAAACCTGGCACCTCTGAGAAGGTTGTTAAGGATCTTAGGTCTGCCAAGAAAATTAAGGGGATAGTTATGGCTGACTCTGTATACGGCCAGTATGATGCTATTGTTGTTATGGAGGTTAAAGACTTAAAGGAGCTTATGGAAACTGTGTATAAAGTTTTAGAGAAAAACCCGAATATCATAAAAACAGAAACTTTAATTAGCCTATTCTAAGAAACCAAATTTTTTCTTAACGTAACCTAAGTTAGATAAACATTATTTTTCTAGCTCTGGTGGATAGAAAAGTGAAATTAAAGTTTCTGTTTTAACAACATTAGGTGTTTTTTCAATCATTTCATAAATTATTTCTGAAAGCTCTTTGAGATCTTTTGCCTCAACTACAACAACAGCATCAAACCTACCAAATACAGAATTAGCAATTTTTACTCCTCGAATATGTCTTGCTCTAACTATATCCTCAGAGGTGCCAGGTTTAGTGTTTACTAAAACAAATGCTCTAACAGGCATTCTAACCACTCCTTATCAAGCTACTAAGGGATAACCTCATGTTTTAATATTTTTCCTTCACGATCAAACACAGCTACATTTTGGGGGGTGTAAGGATAACCTACAATAACCATTATTTTTCCATAAAAATTGTTTAGATCCTCTGTAGACGGTTTTAAAACACCGGATGGATGAGAATGGGCGGCACCTATAATCGTTGGGTCCATAGGAAGCATAAACATAGGGAAAGCTGAAAAATTTTTACCGTGAACTGCTTGAGGTGGGATAACAACCTCCTCAACAAGAATAAAGTTCTTCTTTACTTTCCCCCTAAGAAGTAGTATTCCTTCTCTGGGGTGAAGATATTGTGCATAAACCAGTATGCTTTCTAGGACTGCTTTTGTTAAATGCACTGTTTTTTTCTTTATACTGTTTTTATCTTTATCCTTTTTCATAAACTTCATCGTTATTTTTTATTCATCTTTAAGTCTATATGAATGCTATGGTTTACAAATAAAGAATGTTTTAAGAATATGGTATAAGGTATTCTGGCTGAATAGAAAAATTTATATATTAGTCTCTCCCAAGAGAAAATACCCAAGGTAGGAGAAGAGGGGTTGGGTCTAGTTCTACCGTAATAGGGGTAGTTGTATCCTGTTACCTCTAGATTCAAGGTTTATGATTATCTCCTATTTTGGAGGTGGTTTATTTGAAAGGTAATTTAAATTCAGAAAAAAGCGTTATGAAGTGTCCTGAATGTGGTTGTGATTTGCTAGTTGAAAGTAGTGAGACAGGAGAGATTGTTTGTAGTTGTTGTGGACTTGTTATTAGTGAAGAATCCTATGACAGAGGTCCTGAATGGAGGGCTTTTACACCTGAAGAAAAAGCTGGAAAAAGCAGGGTTGGAGGACCTGTTTCAATTCTTCATGCCGATAAAGGGCTGCCTACAGTTATTGATAAGGTTGGAAAAGATGCTTTTGGTAGAAAAGTTGATCTTCAAACCAGAATTCAGATGCTACGTCTAAGAAAATGGCAGACAAGAACGCAGTATCAGTCTCCTATAGAAAGAAATCTTCTTCAGGCTTTAGCTGAACTTGACAGAATTGCTGACAAACTTCATATAGCTGAAGATTTACAGGAGGAGGCTGCTGAAATTTATAGGAAAGCTTTAGATAAGGGACTTGTTCGAGGACGTTCAATTTCAGCTATAGTGGCAGCCTCCGTTTATGCTGCTTGTAGAGCATATGGACGGCCACGTTCTCTTAAAGAAATAGCTTCCGTAAGCCGTGTTAAGAAGAAAGATATAGCTAGATGTTATAGGCTTTTGCTAAACGAGCTTGACATAAGGATGCCTATACCAGACCCAAAAGCCTACGTTTCAAAGATTGCTGCTAAAGCTGGTGTTCCTGAAAGAACCCAAACAAAAGCTATCCAGATTTTGAGTGAAGCTGAGAAAAGGAATGCTGTGGTTGGAAAAGACCCTGTTGGTTTAGCTGCTGCCGCTCTATATATTGCATGTGTGCTTACGGGTGAAAAGAAAACTCAGAAGGATATTGCTGAAGCAGCTGGTGTAACAGAGGTAACTGTAAGAAACAGGTATAAGAGTTTAAAAGAGCAGCTTGGTTTAGATATCTAAAAACAAACTCCCCTTCTACTTTTTTAACCTAGTTTTTTCTTTAGAGAAAGCTGGGGTACATATACACATTATTTTTAGGTTTGTTTTCCCCGTATTTTCTATTTGATGCCATGTTTCAGCAGGTATGAGAATATTATCCCCTTTTCTTACAGGTCTACTTTCATAACCTATGTACATTATTCCTCTCCCTTGGAGAATAACATAGACTTCTACAAAACCATGTTTATGTAAAATTGTTTTTTGTTCTGGCTTTATTGTTGCATAAGCAACACTAACATCTTTTGTTTTTGTTGTCTTCATACCTATGACTTCCACAATTTTACATCCATCAACAGACTTAAATGGTTTATAGTCTCCAATTCTTCTCACAATCAATTTTAATCATTCACCTAGAAGCTAAGGTTAAGGAAGCCTCTTTTTTAAATAAAGAGTTTTTTCAGCTATTCTAGCTACCTTTCTTTTATGGGTTGTTAAGAGAACAGTTTTTTTCTTAAAAATCTCTCCTTTAAGAAAAGCTAGTAGGGTGTCTGTTGTAAACGGGTCTAGGTATTCTATAGGCTCATCCATTAAAACTATCTTTGGATCGGATACTAAGGCTCTAGCAAGATTAACAAGTTGACATTCCCCAAGACTTAGAGTTGAAACCTTCCGATCTATATACCCAGCCATAAACATATGCTCTAAAAGTTCCTTAACTCTTTTTTCTCTTTCCCATTTTTTTACTCCAAGCAGAACTAGGGGAAGCTCAACATTCTCATAGACTGTTAGATTTGGAATTAGGTTATGAACCTGGAAAACAACCCCTATATTTTTTGCTCTAAAGAGTGTTTTTTCTTTTTCACGAAGCTTTGTTATGTCTACACCTTCAACATAGATGTTTCCTGCTTGAGGAGTGTCAAAGCCTGCTATAAGGTTGATAAGTGTTGTTTTACCACAACCTGTTGGACCTATAATTGCAATAAACTCTCCTCTTTTAACTTCAAGATTTATGTCATCAAAAACTTTAACTGGCTTACAGCCTCCACCATAAACTTTCTTAACATGTCTTAAGACTACTGCAAAACTATCTTGTGTGAGCAAGAGCTTCCACAACCATCCTCGCAGATTTTTTCCATGTAGAGAAAACACAGACTAAAACTCCAACTAATACTCCAGATAGACAGGAGGAAACAAGTAAACCAAAGGCCTCTGTAAGAGCTACTCCCTCAAATAGGTTTATTTGAGCTGTAGAGGAGACTACTAAAAGAGAAGCTAACCCAAGAAGAATTCCACTAAAAACCCCGATTACACCAACCAGTGTTAGCTCTATAAGAAAAATTAGGACTATTGTAGATTGTTTTGCTCCAAGAGCCTTAAGAACACCTATACCTTGACTTGTTTTATCTTCTAAGTGTAAGAGAGCTGTGGCTAAAGCTGCAGCAACAAATATCAGCATAGGAATAAAGATTTGAATATTACTCCAACCTTTAAGAAACACAAAAATAAATGTAAAATCAGCTGAAAGAAAAGCAATAACAAATAGTATAACCCTTACTTGGGATATTCTTGTCTTAAAATCTTTTAGAGCAAACCACATAGACATATTACTTACAACCTCTTGCTCTTAAGGGATGAGAAAAAAGAAAATTTTGGGTTTTGTTAATCTTCTTGGAGATGGACAATTATTGGTTTACTCACCTCATCTTGGGATGCTAAATCTGCGGCAGCATTAAAGGTATTTTGCTGTTCTGTTGGTGTTGTTACATATTCTAATGACTTTTTAATGTCTTCCTTTTCCTGTAAAGCTTTCTTTATTCCTGAAATAAGATATTCGCTGGCTGTTTTGTAGGTTTCATCACTTATTTCTCCTGTTTTATGCTGAACTTTAAGATGTCCTAAAAATTTTTCAAGATGTTTTATGTGGTTGTCAATCTCGTTTATCTTTTTTGTTAAAGTTTCTACAAGATCTTTTTGTGTTTCCTCAAGTTTTGCTATAGAGTCTTTATACTCTTTATAAAGATCTTCATACACATGCTCTGGAATTTCCTTATTTTTTAAAAGTTCATCTAAGGCCTGAAATCTGCTGTTAGTTAAACTGTATTCTCTCTTAAAGTTTTCAGCTTTTATTTTCCAGCTTGGGATTAAAAGTAGATTATCCCCTTCAACAACTATTTGAGACCTTAAAAACTCTTCAAATAAGCCGCCGCCACGATCAACACCAATAGAGTGAAGCCTCCCATCAGCATTTAGAGTTATTCCAACAACATAGCCTATGTATCGACCATAGATGTCTTTTGCAGGTTTACCTATAAACCTACGAAGAGCCTCTGTTTGAACAGCCATAAAAATCACCATAAAAATATTTTTAGGTTTAACGTTGCTTAACCAGTGAAAGCTCTTTTAATTCTTTGAAATATTGACAGCTTCTGTGGTTGTTCCTCCTGCTGAATTTCTGGTGTTGGTGGGGTGGTTAACTCTTCGATTGTTTTTGCTGGGGATTCACCCTCCTCCATCTTTACTATGCTTCCTTCATCTAGAAGCTTCTCTAAAACTTCTTTAACTTTTCCAGGATCTACTTCAAGTTCCATGGAGCATTGCTTTATGTTTAAGAGTCCCTCATGGCTTTTTATGTATTCAAAGAGTTTTGAGGCTATTTCAGATTCACCGTTGCTTTTAAGACTTGTCTCTTTAACAACCATCAGCTTTAAGACTTCATCTACAACACTGGGTTGTTGTTCCTGCTGAATTTTAGGCTCTTCAGCTGGGGTTAATGGTTGAACTGTTGGTTGAACCTCAATTTTTGTTGCTTTTCTGTATTTGTAGCCGCATGTGTTACATAGGTATAAGGTTACTCTCATTGGTTTTCCTCTGCCACTCTTTGGAATAACATCCCAAGATTTTACTACCTCTGCACTTTCACTTTTACATCTTGGACATGCTGTCATGTATAATTCACCGCAAAGAATTCTTGTGTAAAAACAAAAATTAAGAGTTATGTGCTATTTTAGTCTCAAAAAACGGCTTAAAAACAAAAATTAAGTTCTTGTTTTTACCATGGATTTACAATTAAAAACCAAAAATTACATGTTTAAACTTCACATTATCAAGAAATATGTGAAAAAATAGGGGGTAAACCCAGCAAAATAAGGGATAAAAATCATGCTAAAACTTTAAAAATGTTTAACCTAAAAGTTAAAAATTTATTCTTAATTTTCTCTTCTTGAAGGGAAAACTAAGGGTGTGACGGGAGATTCATGGTTATTTCAAGAAACTTAAAGGTTATTCTTATTGTAAGCCTTCTGATAAACGTTATTTTAGGTTATGTTGTTTTAGCCTCCTTTTTTGGGGGTGAAGTAAACAGTCTTAAAAGCCAAATTGAATACTATAAAGCTCAAAACAAGAATTTGACTAGACGAATTGAAAGTTTAGAAAGCAAACTTGAGATTCTTCAAAAACAGCTTGAATATTATAGGAGACAAGCCAACTACTATTCAAGCCAACTTAGAAGTGAAAATATTTCACAAGAAATTTTTGGCTCATCAACTTTTAACATTGTTGCTGTTCGTATTATTCAAACAGGCTTTTTTGAATATGTTTATCAAGGTGTAACTTTAAAGGGTCTAGTTGAGCTTAGACCTGGTAAAGGCCAAATTTTTGTGAATACTCAACCCAAGATTGGGATAGACCTTCAAACAAGTGTAAGAACAGCAACCTTAGTTGCTGAAAACGTAACTTCAACTTATCTGAGTAGAGTTGATGTAACTTTAACTATTATGGCTGAAGAAGAAATTGAGGTTGTTGATGGGCCTAGTGCTGGTGCAGCAATAACATGTGCAATAATTTCAGCTATTAGAGGTGAAAAACTTAACCCACTAGTTTACATAACCGGAACTATAAATCCGGATGGAACAATTGGGCCTGTTGGAGGAGTTCTTCAAAAAGCTTTAGCTGCTGCTGAAAAGGGTGCAAAAGTTTTTCTTGTTCCAAAAGGTCAAAGCGAGGTTACTGTTTATAAGGAGAAAGTGAGAAGAATTGCGCCTGGATTTGCCATAATTATTAGGGAGCCTTACCAGATAAAACTTCAGGAGTATCTTTCACATAAGGGGTATGATGTTAAAGTTTTTGAGGTTGAAAATATTCTTCAAGCCTACAAACTTATGGTTTTACATTAATTTTTCTTAGGTTTAATTATGATGGAATCACCTTCTCTTTTTAAATCTAGTTCTATACCAATTAATCCTTCAAGAGGAAATTTTGCTGGAAATTCTAGATAGTATCTTACCCGTTTGTAGATTGCCTTATATCCCTTCTTTATTTCACCTGTCTTCTCGTCTTTGTAGTAAAATTTTTGGTAATATTGTTTTACTATTCTTTTCCTTATGACTGTCAAACTAAAATATTCTTTTTTCTTGGAGGATAAAAGTCTGAGAGATAGATGAAACTATTCTTTTATTCTAGACTACCATTCTTAGATAAACTGGTAGGATTTTTGATGTTTTTTGTTCTAGAGAAACTTCCTCCCTTTTAATTGAAGCTTTAAACTTTCTGTTACATTTTTCACAAGTAAAGGTTCCAAAGGTAATTCTTACCTTTTTTGTTTTCCCTAAAGTTACAGTCCATGTTTTAATTGGATTTGTAACTTCAGAGCCACATTTTGAGCATTTAACCATTCCTAACCCTCCAACGAATTCTGTTTCAAAAACCTAATCTCAACAGGATACTTCCAGTCTTCTAAACGTTATTTTTAGGAGAAATAGGCTTTTAAGGATTTTGAGTGTGTTATGGTGTGCATGACACTGCAGTGCAGTGCATTACACGTTTTAGTTTTTGATGTGGAAGCTTAAGCATAGCTTATGGCTATGTCTCGTATAACGTCAGCTACATCTTCGCATCTATCTGCCAGGTTTTCCATTCCGTCTATAATTTCCTTTAGGATTATGCATAGGCTTATGTTTTTTAATTCTTCACACCAACTTAGGAATTCTGGGATTACAGATTCAACTCTGAAATCGTCAATTTTTTCCTCTAGATTTTCAACTTTGTTTGAGGCTTCTATGGCTTTGGATGGGTTTTCTGTTAAAGCTTGGAATGCAATGTTTACTTCATAGGTTATTTTAAGGAGGTTATCAGCAAAAACCTTTAAAATTTCTCTTAAACTTGCATTTAGTTTATCTGGGGGGATAAGTGCAAGCTTTCTTGAGGCTGCTTTTGCGTATGCGGCAATATCATCCACAGTTAATAT
>CAZAHF010000053.1:0-7884 GCA_964484995.1 uncultured Candidatus Bathyarchaeia archaeon
GAGGTTCTTACGCTTGGTAAGGCCGAGGTCGCGGGTTCAAACCCCGCCCGGGGCTCCAAATTTTGCCAATAAAGTATATTCTAGCGGCAAAATTCTCTTCTCAAGAAACCTTTTATACCTCTCTAAAACTTCATTAAATTAGATATTAATTAATTGCTTGTTGAAGTGAAGACGTCTTTAACCCTTAATAGAGTTAAAGTTTGAACCGTTTAGACTTCACTTTTACCTGAATTATTAATATAGTTTGACCTAATCGTTTGGGGATGAAATTATGACAGTATTCCTAGTTGTCACTCATGGTAAAGGTTCAATGGACCTTTATAGTCTTAGACTTTCACGTTACCTTAGGGTACCAACTCTTCATACGGATATCTACCAGAAAGTCTCAGAACAGTTTGGTAGGTCTGTAGTCAGCTCCTCTATGTTCAGAAATACACTGTTAGTCATAAACTTTCTTGGAAAACTTAATGGTATGGAGGGAATACCTCATCTTCCAAATCATCATTTAGGTAGGTTTGGTTATTTCCTTAAAAAACCATTTATTATTACAGTTCATGATGTTATCAGATATCTTGATATTAAAAACAAAAATTCTACACCTCCTCTAATCCATAAGCCAAGCTTAAACGATTCTTTTTGGCTTAATTTAGACTTTAAAGGTTCAACAAAAGCTGAAAAAATCATAGTTCCATCAAACCATACAAAAATGGATTTAATTAAACATTTATCTGTCCCCGAAGAAAAGATTAGGGTTATTTATCATGGTGTGGATGAAGATTTTAAGCCAACCTATGGTAGAAGACCGTGTCCTGAACCATACATTCTATATGTGGGTTCGGAACATCCGAGAAAAAACCTTGAAACTCTTCTTAAAGCTTTTCACATGCTTAAAAGGGATCCAAAATTTAAGCATTTAAAACTTGTTAAAGTTGGTAGAATTGGAGGAAAAGAGGAAAACTTTAGAGAAAAAACTTTAAGGCTTATAGAGACTCTTGGACTTGAAAAAGAAGTTATTTTTATTAGTTGGATTTCATCCGCAAAAGAACTTGCAAGTCTTTACACTCAGGCTGAGCTTTTTGCTTTTCCCTCAGTGTATGAAGGTTTTGGATGGCCTCCATTAGAGGCTATGGCTTGTGGCTGTCCAGTAGTCTCATCTAATGTAACAGCAATGCCTGAAATACTGGGTAGTGCGGCTGTTTATGTGGATCCATATGATGTGGAGGGGTGGTGTCAGGCTATGGTTGAAATTTTAACAGATGATGGGTTAAGAAAAAGTCTCTCAATTAGAGGAATGGAAAGAGCAAAACTTTTCAGCTGGAAGAAGGCAGCTGAGGAAACATTAAAAGTCTATAAGGAAGTTGATGAAGAATTTGAAGACAAAATAGAGGAAGTAGAGATTTCTGTTCCAGCTTTAAAAGAGAAAAGGCAAATAAATAGAGCTTAGCCTTCTAAAAGTATTTCTACTAATAAACAGTTTGTTTTCATAGATTAAGGAAGGTTAACGGTGAAGTCTATGGAAAATAATATTGTTAAAGTTGTGTCTTTTGACTTGGAAGGAACACTTGTAAACCATGATTTTAGCGATTTTGTTTGGAACGAGGGAATCCCAGAGCTTTATGCTAAAAAAAGGGGTTTAGATCTTTCAGAAGCAAAAAAGTTTGTTCTTAGTGAGTATGCAAAAGTTGGAGAGGAAAAAATTGAGTGGTATGATATAAAATATTGGTTTAATCGTTTTGGTTTGGGGGACTACCAAGAGCTTTTTAAAAAATATAGTCATAAGGTGTCATATTACCCGGAGGTTGAAGATGTTTTAAAAAGTTTAAGTATGGATTATACTCTGGTTTTAACCACAAATTCCGCAAGAGAATTCCTAGATTTTTTAACAGGTAAGATAAGAAAGTATTTTAGTCAGACTTTTTCTGCCACTTCAGACTTTAAATGCTTAAAAAAGGATAATGGCTTCTACCAGAAGATATGCAATATTTTAAATGTTAAACCAGAATTTGTAGCTCATATTGGGGACAGATGGGAGGATGACTTTGTTGTTCCAAGAAAAATTGGTATTCATGCCTTCCATCTGGATAGGTCTGGAAAAACAATTCATAGATTTACTGTTAAAAACCTGAAAGAATTTGAGCTTAAAATAAGAGAAGTCAAGGTGTAAATAGAGAATGGTGGAAGGAGGAACTCCTCCAAAAGCATTAGTTGTTAAAAAAACAGGTCCAACCTATAGAATTAGGATTGGAAGAGGTTTTTCTATTGAGGAGTTAAGAGAGGTGGGTTTAACCGTTAAAGAAGCAAGAAAAATAGGTTTGTATGTTGATGAGAGAAGAAGCTCAAAACATCAGGAGAACATAAACATGTTAAAGGAATGGCTTAAAGAATTAAGGAAAAAAGAATCAAGGAAATAACATTACACACTAAGCTTTATTAAGCTTTTTCAACAAAAATTTCTTCTCCAGGTTTTACTTTACTAAAAACTTTTGGATTTCCTAAAACCTGACCAAAAACGTTGACAGGACTATAGGCTCTAATTTCATCTCCAATACTTGCAGGTGTTTTACCAAAAAATATACACATACAGTTTTCAGGAGGCCAGTAAGCAACATCACCAACATTAACTACAACCTGAGAATTTTCAAGGTCAACCTTTACCGGAATCGGAAAATATATTTCTTCACCCCAAACATTAGCTTTTGACTTAAAAGGTAAAGCATTATAAACAGCTGAAGCTGTTTTAGGATTTTTATCTTCCAGTAGTTGAATTAAAACTTCACCGATGTTTTTTGATTTAATCTTTAACATTTTTCTCATATGTTTTCACTTAAACTTTATTGTTGAATAGTTTTTTCCGCCCATATGAAGTAAAACATCCTTTTTTGGTAAAAGATTTTCGTAGCATTCCCTTTTTACTTCAATATGTTTTACTTCAGCTATAATAAAGCTGTATTCATCCTTCTTTTTTACAATCTCCTTTGCGACACACTCAATCCAAGCCATACACTCACTAATCCTTGGAGGCTTAACAGTTTTAGCTGGTACAGAACTAAGTTTTGCTTTCTCTAATTCGTTAACTCCAGCTGGAAAAGGTTTTGCACAAACTTCAACTTCCTTTTTAAGATTAGCTGGAACAATGTTTATTACAAATTCTTTTGTTTTGGTAATGTTTTGGAAGGTATGAGACTCATACCATGCAGCAACAAGCAATAGTGGAGGTGAATCGGAGAGAGGTGTTACCCATGCAAAAGGTGCAGCGTTAACTTTTCCCTCTTTACTTAGGGTTGTTATAAGGGTTACAACTTTGGGATGAAGCAGATAATACCAGTTTTCATTAATCATAAATCTTCCACCAATCTCTAGATAACACTTTAGGTAAAAATAAGATTTTTAACGTTGAAAGGATTCCATGTCTTCTATTTTGAAATGTTCATGAATAGCTTTAAGCTTATGTCTAACAATGGTATGCTCAAGCTCACTCTTTAATATGTTGAAAAGCTCTTTCTGACATTTCAAAAATTTTGAGTCTGAACGGTTTCTAGGTCTTTTAAGACTTACATGATATTCATGCTTAACTTTTGCTGGCCTTGTACTTAAAACTATAATTCTGTCAGCCATCTCCAAAGCTTCTGTCAAGTTATGGGTAACAAGAATAAAGGTTTTTTCTGTCTCTTCCCAAAGCTCTAAAACTTCACTTCTTAAAACTTGAGCTGTAAACTCATCTATAGCACTAAAAGCTTCATCCATCAAAACAATCTCAGGGTCAACGGCTAAAGCTCTCGCAATACCAACTCTTTGTTTCATTCCACCTGAAAGTTCCCTTGGATAGGCATTCTCATATCCCTTTAAACCAACAAGCTCAACAAGCTCTAAAGCAATTCTTCTTCTCTCAGCTTTTGGCACTCCACGCATCTCTAAGCCAAACTCTATATTTTGAAGAACTGTTCTCCACGGAAATAAGGCAAAAGACTGAAAAACCATACTAATTTTTGGGTGAGGTTCTTTAACGGTTTCTCCTTGAAACCTGACCTCTCCAGAGGTAGGCTTATCCAACCCAGCAATTATTTTTAGGAGGGTTGATTTTCCGCAGCCACTAGGTCCGATTATACAGATAAACTCCTTTCTATGAACATGAAAGGTAACTTCATCTAATGCTGGAACATGTCTTCCATTATGTGAATAATGTTTTACAACCTTTTCTACTTCAAGACATCTTGATATGGTCATTCATGCCACCGCCTTACACTTTCCTCTAAACGATGAAAAACAAGCCTATCAAGCAGAATGGCTATAATACCTATCATAAAAAATCCTGCAAAAGCATAGGTAAGTGAACCATTCTCAACAGCAAAATTAATTATAAACCCTATCCCATGGATTCTTGCTATTATCTCAATAGCTAAAACAATTTCCCATAAAAATTCGTAAGCAAGCCTAATTCCTGTAACAAGTTGTGGGAAAACAGCAGGTAAAATAAGTTTGGTATAAACATCAATCTTTCTAGCCTTATAAATATATGCAACATGAAAATAGTCTTTAGGAATATTTTTTACACCCTCTCTAACAGTGAAAAATATTGGAAAAAATGCAACAATAGTAGCCATAAGAATTGCTGCTGAAGCTCCACGTCCAAACCAGTAAACAAGAAAAGGAAGTAAAGCTATATCAGGTAAGGCTCCAACAATCATTATAAGCGGAGTAAAAGAAGCATCAACTCTACTTTTTAAACCTGTAAAAATAGCAAAAGGAATAGCTATTAATGCAGCCACAAAAATTCCCACACCAATGTTGGCTAAACTTCTCAAAACACTAATAGTAAAACCTGGGTTTGTTAGAAGATTTACAAAAAGAACTTCAAGTATTTCTGAGGGTGCGGGAATGGTTTCAGTTGAAATCAAGTTTAGTTTTAAGACTATTTCCCAACAAACAAAAATCATCCCCAAAGGAATAATAAAAAACCAGTTCTCAATTTTAGACTTAACTTCAATATGTTCAACTGTTTTTAAACTCTTTTTACCTCGAATAATTTTTCTTAAATTACCTGCAAAAGCCATAGGTAACCCTCAGTAAATTCCGAATAGGCTTAGAACAACATAAAATTTTAAGCTGTAAACTTATGATTGGTTAAGATTAATTTTAAACTGGTTTTCTAGTTTTCTTCTAAAAGCTGAAACATAAACTTGTAAAAATTTGGTTAAAATTAGGCGGAAAATTAAAAAACCTTCTAACAAAGTTCTAGAAAAGACGTATCTATCATTTAGCATAGAATCATTTAGCTAATGATAAGTGTTTCCATTTTAGCTTTATTTAGGTGGAGAAACCTTTAAAAATGTAGTTTACCTACGATTTTCTGTTTCCCCTTACCGGAAAATTGTTGTGAAAAGAGTTGGTGAGAAAAGTTCTTGTTGACTCAAATTTTCTTTTCCTTCCTGTTAACAGGGGAATAGATATTTTTAGTGAGGTTGAACGCTTGTTAAACTCAAAGGTTGAATTTATAGTTTTAACTCCTGTTCTTGATGAAATAAAGAAAATTGCTTTTAAAACAAGAAAGACAAAGCTAAAAAAGAATGCTATGTTTGCTTTAAATCTTTCAGAAAAACTTCCAAAAATGGATTTTAAAGGTTACGGGAAAACAGTCGATGACTGTTTAGTTGAAGCTGCCTTAAAATATGGTTTTATTGTTGCTACTGGTGATATGAAGCTTAGGAAAAAGCTTAGAAGTCTTGGTGTATCTGTTATTTATCCGAGAAAAGACGGGAAATATTTGGTTTTGGAGGGTTATGTGGACTAAATGTTTGAGCTAGTTGAATGTGAAGATGTAGTTAGAATTCCGCCTGAAAAGTTTGATTTAGATCTTAAAACTGTAGCCTTAGAAGAATTAAGCAAAAAATATGATGGGATGCTAAGTAAAGATTTAGGTTATGTTATAGCTGTTGTTTCAGTTGATGTTTCCCCTGCAGGAAAAATTCTTCCAGGTGACGGTGCAACCTACCATCAAGCAAAATTCACTCTTTTAACCTATAAACCAGAAGTCCAAGAAATTGTTGAAGGTGAAGTTGTTGAGATAGGTGATTTTGGATCCTTTGTTAGAATTGGTCCTGTTGATGCTTTACTCCATGTTTCCCAGATTCTTGATGACTATATAGTTTTTGACGGAAAACAAGGAATTCTTTTAGGTAAGGAAACTCAACGTAAACTAATGAGTGGAGATAAGGTTAGAGCAAGAGTAACAGCTGTAAGCATAGCTAAAGGTGGACCTGCAGGTAAAATAGGTATTACTATGCGTCAACCTTTCCTAGGAAAACTTGAATGGATTAAGGAGGATGTGAAAAAGGCTAAAGGTGAAGCTGTAAAGCCTGTTAAGGAGGTGGCTAAGAAGAAATGAGAGAGAAAGCATGTACAAACTGTCATATGATAGTTTACGGGAATGTTTGTCCAAACTGTAAGAGTACAAGTCTTTCAGAAGACTTTACAGGAGTTGTTATTGTTCTTAATCCCGAAGTCTCAGAAATAGCTAAAAAGGCAGGTATAACCAAGCCTGGAAGATACGCGTTAAAGGTTAGGTAAAAAAATCTCGTTAACCTATTTATCCGGTAAGTAGATTTGATTGTGGTTTAAATGTATCCTACAGTAGAGTCTATTATAACATTGGTTGTTGCTTTAGGAGCTGGTGTAATCGGAGGTATGCTTGGTTTAGGCGGAGGTTTTCTTATAGTTCCATACTTATCTTTATTTCTAGGTCTCCCTATGCAAAAAGCCGCGGGAACATCACTTTTTACAACTTTTTTCACTTCTCTTTCCGCAACTCTAACCTACGCTTACCAGAGAAGGATAGATTATGTTGTTGGGATAATTATAGGTTTGGCAGCTGCGTTTGGGGCTTTCCTTGGAGCTTACCTTACTCAGTTTTTAAGTTCGAATATCCTAAGGATAATTTTTGGAGTTGTAGCTTTATATGCAGGTTTTAACATGGTTTTTAAGGGTAGAAAAACTAAAACTAAGGATTTTAGCAAAAATTTTTTTCTCTTAGAAACGTTTGTTTATAAAAGAACTCTTATTGACAATAAAAGAGAAAGGTTTGAGTATTCCGTAGATTTAATAGTCGTTTTTATTGCAAGTTTTGCTATTGGCCTACTAGCCGGGTTAATAGGTATACGTGGCGGTTCCTTAGAAGTTCCATTTCTAACTTTAGTTGCAGGCATCCCTATCCACGTTAGCATTGCAACAACAGTTTTTATGGGAATTTTTTGTTCATCAGCAGGTTCAATTGTACACTTTATACTTGGAAATATATCTTATCCCACTGTTGTTTTTCTTTGTATAGGTGTTTTTGTCGGTGGACATTTAGGTGCAAGAACTTCAAGAAAGATTAAAGCTGGAAAATTAAGGAAAATTTTTGGCTTTATTATCCTGATAATAGCCTTAAGAATGATTATCCCCTTTTTTTAACAGCTTTTCGTTTAAAGTTAAACGTTTAACAGAAGTAACATGTAAACCGTAGGGAAAATCTAAATTTTTACATTCACATTCTTTACAGTTTAAGTCTTCCAACCAAGCATTAAACAGGTAACACCACGACCACACTTTATCCCCTATTCTCATGGAACCCCTATGTTTACATTGTTCTTTTTTATTCCTATTCAAGTTAAACACCGGTCAGCAAGGGGGTCCAAAAAGAAGCAGTCTTAGAGAGTTCTGTTCATCATCCCAAAAAATCTAGTTATAACCCCAATATTTATGTGTTTAAGGGTCAGACAAGGCTGAATTCTTCACCATTCAGCCCCGTCCTTCGCTCATCATACCCATTAAACAGGTAACTTAAAACATAGATAGTGTCTATGGGGCTTTCCCAGAACTGAGAGGAGGCTAATCACCATCTCATCTCAG
>CAZAHF010000054.1:0-7687 GCA_964484995.1 uncultured Candidatus Bathyarchaeia archaeon
TGCATTCTTAAAGCAGTTAAAGTTGCAACAGCCCCAACTTTTTCAGGGTCAAATATTACAACACCCTTAAGCTCTCTATTAACTAGCTTATTAACTATAGCCTCCACAGGCTCTTCCGTTAGGTCTGGAAGCCCATAACAAGCTCTCTCATTTGAAGCAATAAGTGGTGTTTGAGTAAGCCAGGCCTCCTCAACAACATCAGTCCTAATACACTGCTCATCAACAACTATACAGTCAGCAATTCCACTTCGAATAAACCTAAGCTCATGAGACATGGGGCCAATAATTTTTGCCTCCTCAGAATATCTTGTAATATCATGAGCTGTACAACATAAACCTGCAACCTCCATTGATTGGCCAGGAAGCCCAAGATTATTCTTACGCATATAGTCTATAATCTCCGTTCCGGGAGCAACATTATGACCTATACATAAAACTAGAGGCTTAGTTACATCTACACATCCTGCACCAATCTCTGTAAGTGGAGCATTTGGATCTCCCTTAGGAAAACCGAAAGTAACTATTTGCTCTACATCAGCAACCTCCATAGCCACATGGTCAATCATGCTTACATGAAGAGCCTTAGACTCAAAATCTATAGAGTTTCCCTCTTGACCTGTGTGAACTGCAGCAAGACAATGAGCTATCTGTTCCTCACAATAGTTAAGAATGTAGCTTAAATCTCCTATGGTTTTTGGTTTTATTCCACAAACAAGTCTTACATGAGGCATTTCACATTCTATTTCTCCTCCAAGGTTTATTGGATAGTCTTCTCCATATTTTCTAAGTAGATGTTCTAGTAGATGCCGAGCATGGGCTGTGTGAGTTGCAGCGCCAATACAGCAAGCAAGTAAAACTATTCTTCCTTGCTGAGCTCTTATGTCGATTCCACATGCACCACGTCTCCCAGCAGTTAAATCACATTTACCATAGGTACAAAGACAGCAAAGGTCACAGAAGGGCGCATAAAACGGCTTATAACGGTTCAAAAGTTTAAAATCCCAGTTTCTAAGTGTATGAACATGAGGAAACGGTGTCGGTCCTAGAGGCTCCCATTCCTCCTCCATAGCTAATCTTCCAATAATGACCTCGATGTCTTTTGCGTGAATTGTACCCGATTTAAGTTCGTTTAACGATATTCTTGTGGGGCCTTTTTTTAGGTCTATTTCCAAAACCTATTCCCCCAACCTTTAAACAATATTTATGATTGTTCATAATATTAGGGGTTAAGTTTATTAATGTTTGTGTTTACAAAAAACTAAAATAACTACAAGAAACTTTTTACATCCAAAAGAATGTTAGATGAAACTTTAATACAAAAAATAGATGAAAGGTTTAAGTTTTTAGTACTTCTAACGCTGAGAGTTGATAGAAAAAAGTTTAGGGAAGTAGAAAAAAGTTTAACTCAAAAAAAGCTTTTTTATTCTGGCGGCTTTAGGTTTAAAGGGTTTAAAACTTTAGACTACTTGGAAGAGTTTGAAGCTTCACTTTTATGCTTCTTACTTTTGAGGGAGGGTTTGATTCGGGGACTTGACTTTGAAATTTTTAGAACACCTCATAAAGGATATACTTTACTGGTAAAACCATCCCAAAATGTTGGAAAAACCGTAAAAATTTTAGATCGTGTTAGGGTTTTAAGTCAAACAAAAAAGTATGCAGCATTAATCTTAGATGAGTGGCAGTTAAAAGGAAAGTTAAATCCCGGTGATGTTGATGAGGCTTTAAACCTAGGCTATGAAATTTTAAAAGTTAAAACAAAATTTTCAGTGATAAGATGCCCCAAATGTGGAAGAAGAAGTTTAAGCAAAATTTTTGAGAAAATAGATGGAGAAAATTTTCTTGTTTACGCAAAAAAAATGTGTTGCGGGTTTGTGGTAAGGAAGACTATACCAATAAAAAAGAGGTTAGCTTAAGTTTTTAGCTTCTTTAAAAGTCTCTCCACACTAACCTCATTATTTAATAAACCAAGCTTCTCAGGAGTTATTCCTAAGGCTAAACCTATAAGCTGAGTTATAAAAACAACTGGTAAATTATACTCATGTTTTGTTTTAGCTGTTAACTCCACTTGCCCTCTATCAAACTGTAGATGACAGAAAGCGCACGGTGTTACAACACAGTCAGCTTCAGCATCAAGCATAGCTTCAACTTTGTCTTTGGTTATGTCTAAGGCTGTTTCAGGTTTTCCAGCTCGAACACCACCACCAGCACCACAACACATAAGCTTATCCTTATAGTCTACACTTTGAGCACCTAAAACTTCTACAAGCTCATCAAGTATTGTTGGTTTTTCAGGTGAACCATGACCTCTAATATCGCTTGGCTTAAGAAAATGGCAGCCATAATGTACAGCAACTCTAACATTATTTAGGGGCTTTACAACCCTGTTTTTTATGGTCTCTAATCCAACAGCATTATACAATATCTCTATAACATGAATAACTTTAACCGTTCCTCTGTAAGTTTTGTTTATCTTTCTAAGAAGACTATTAACTTTCTCAGTAAGTTCTCTTTTATGTTGAAGAATATGGTTTGCTTCTTGAAGTGTTGCATAACAACCATTACATGTAACAGTTATATCTAAACCCATATTTTCAGCTATAGTTATGTTTCTAGCAGCTAAAACAAGCCAATTCCATAAATCAAAAGAGCCAAAAACACCTGGAGCTGGACAACATGAGGTGCCATGCATAGGTTTTAATTCAACCCCAAAGTTTTTGAGAACCTCTATTGTTGAATATTCTATTCCAGGATATCTGTTTGGAGTTATACATCCAAGAAAATACGCGTAAGCTTTCATTTTAATCCCTCTTAATCTTTAACTTAAACCCTGTTTCATTAACAAGAAATACAACTTCGTTTAGGGCTTCAGGATATCTGTGAACTGTTGGAGGAACTTTGTCTAAACCTAGTTTTCTTCTTACTTCCATTGTTTTTTCATTTATTGGGACTGCATGTCCGTGTTTAAAAAGAAGTTCACAAACCCGAAGATGATTTTTGTTCATGTAGCCTTTCTCAACAGCAATGTTTCTTAAAATTCTTACAATATCTGTTGTCATAACTTTTCTTAGACAACGTTCTTGGCATGTGTAACAGGTGGTGCACTCCCATAAACTTTCGTCTTTTAGGGCTTCATCTTCAAATCCTCTTAAAACATTTAAGAATATTCTTCTAATACGCCAAGCAGTTCTTCTACCAGATGGACAGCCACCCACACATGTTCCACACTGTATACAAGCCTTTAGTGTTTGAACATCTTCTTTTGGAAAAAAAACTGAGCCTCTACCAATCACCTCTTCAACAAGCTTATTGTTAGGTTTTTGAATTTTACTTAGGAGTGGCAAAATCAATATTCTCCTTTTCTACCGCCTCGTAAAAATTGTTATTTTGATTTTATTCGAAATAGTTTTACAATTTAAAAATGTTTGTGGTTAAAAAATTTAGGTTTTAATAATTGTTAACTCTATACTTTTGTTAGGGTTAACGTTTGGTTAAAGAAAAAATCCTTAGTTTACTAAAAAAGAAGAATAAAGAGTATGTTTCCGGAGAAAGCTTAGCAAAAAAACTTGGGATTTCAAGAACAGCTGTCTGGAAAAATATAAAAGCTTTAAAAAAAGAGGGATATAAGGTTGCGGCTAAACCAAGGGTTGGTTATAGGCTAATAGGAAAACCAGACTTATTATCAACATTAGAAATTAAAGATGGATTAAAAACAAGAATTTTTGGTTGTAAGGTTTTTTGTTTTAAAGAATTATCTTCAACTCAGGAGGTTGCAAAAAAACTTGCAGCTCAGGGCTGTGCAGAAGGAACTGTTGTTGTTGCTGAGAAGCAAACGAAAGGGAGAGGAAGAATAGGTCGTGAATGGGTTTCCCCTATGGGTGGTGTTTGGCTTTCTATTGTTTTAAGACCAGAAATCCCACCTCAACATTCTCAAAGAATAACTTTAGTTACAGGTGTTGCTGTTGCAAAAACAATTAGAAAACTTTATGGTTTAGATGCTAAAATTAAGTGGCCTAATGATGTTTTAGTTAACGGATATAAGGTATGCGGTATACTTGTTGAGGCTAGTGGTGAAGCTGACAGGATAAACTATATGGTTGTGGGTGTTGGGGTAAATTTAAACGTCGACTTTGCTAAAGTTAATCCAAGCCTAGTTGGAATAGCAGCTTCCATAAGCCAAATTTTAGGTAAAAAGGTTTCAAGAGTTGAGTTTATTCGTGAGTTTTTAGTTGAGATGGAGAAGCTTTACATCCTCTTTAGTAGGAGTAAGTTTAACCAGATTTTGGTTGAGTGGAAAAATCTGTCTGAAACTTTAGGCTGTAAAGTGAAAGTTATTTCTCAAAAAGAAGCTTTTGTTGGTAAAGCTTTAGATGTTGATGAGGATGGTTTTCTCCTTGTCAGGGTTGAGGATGGAACGGTTAGAAAGATTGTTGCGGGAGATGTATCTATAAGAAGAGAATGATTTAAGTTGTAGACTTTTTATATTGGATAACCCAAAAAAATATGAAGCGTAAAAGTCTTTGTTTGGAGAGAAGACCTTAACTTGAATACTGAAATCCTCAAAAAAGTCTTAGATGGAGACTTTAAAACAATAGCTAGACTTATAACCCTAATTGAAGATGAAAACCCAAAAGCTATAGAAATAGTTAGTCAACTTCACAAATATACAGGGAAAGCCCATGTTGTTGGTATAACTGGTCCTCCGGGTGTAGGTAAAAGCTGTTTAATTAGTAGACTGATAGGAGAGTATAGGCAAAGGGGTAAAACTGTCGGTGTTATTGCTGTAGACCCAACAAGTCCGTTTACTGGCGGGGCGATTCTTGGTGATAGAATAAGGATGTGTGAGCATACCCTTGATAAGGGAGTTTTTATTAGGAGTATGGGAAGTAGAGGTTCGCTTGGAGGTTTATCAAGAGCAACGGGAAACGCAATTAAGGTTTTAGATGCTTCAGGTAAAGACATAATAATTGTTGAAACTATAGGCATAGGTCAAACTCAGGTTGACATAGTAAAATATGCTCATACAGTAGTCATAGTTCTTATGCCAAAAATGGGTGATGAAATTCAGGCTATGAAAACAGGGTTCTATGAAATCGGAGACATATTTGTTGTAAATAAGGCAGACCAGGAAGATGTGGATAAAACAGTGATGCTAATTGAAGATATGCTTATGGTTGAAAAAAATAGGCTTTGGGATCTTGGAAAAGCAGATTTAGGCTGGGAAAAACCAGTTTTAAAGACTGTAGCCTTAACTGGTGAAGGAATAAACCAGCTTATAGAAAAAATAGAGGAACATAAAGAATACCTGGTGAAGTCTGGTTTGATTGAAAAGTTTAAGGAAGAAAAAAGCGAGGCTGAAATTTTAGATGCGTTAACAACCAAACTACAAGAATACGTCTTAGCCAATATTAAAAAAACCAAGGAGTTTAAAGATTTAGTTAAAAAAACATCTAAAGGAGAGCTGGATCCATTTTCAGCTGCAAGCCAGTTAGTTAGGAAAATTCTTAGAAAAGAGTAAAACGTTTTATTTAAGCCTGCTAAGTTAAAAATTGAAAACTATTGAAAACTTCAAGTTTTTCTTCACGAAAAAATTGGGTTACATTGCTTATAGTTCTTATTTTAATTGTTCTAGTTTATGATATGGTTTTTAGTTCTCTCTGGGTTCAAGAAGAATCAAAAGAACTTTATATAGAAAGCTTACCAAAAAATGAGGCTTTAAAGACTGGGCGAATGCTGGATGTACCTTATGTTCACCAAAAACCATGGTACTGCTCTGAAGCTTCAGCAAGTATGGTACTACAATACTTTGGGTATAACCTCACCCAAGACCAGATTCATGATGCTGGTTATGATAGATTTGAAAACATGCTACCCATAATTCAAAGGTATGTACAAAGCCATTATGCTTCACTTAGTCTTAAAGAGCTAAAAAAGGAAATTGATGAAGGAAAACCAGTAGTAATAAGAGTTCTAATGGGAAGCTACTTACACACTGTGGTTGTTGTAGGATACGATGAAAAATACGTATATATTCATGATCCAGCGGTAGGTCCTTATCTTAGGACAAATCCGAAAGCTCTTTTAAAAATTTGGAAGCCTACAGGGTTTAAAGCAATAATTTTTAACTAAAAAAGAGAGAGGGAGAATCTGAGCTTTGAACCCTCATCATCTTTTATCAGGGTGTAGCGGTTTCTTCACAATAAATAGTTTTAGGTAACCCCTAATTAAACCTAGCTAGACTTCTTTTTAGCCTCGATATTCTTCCATTTATCGGTTAACCTAAAGTATATGTCGCCTCCTTTTTTTGTCTCCTCAATAATCCCTTCTGCTTTTAGCTGAATGACATAAAGTTCTGTGACAAGAGAGTTTAATCCTTCTGGAGAAAGTTTGTTTAGTTCTTCTGTTAAATCTTTAAGAGACTTTTCTCCGCTTTTTAAACTTTCAACTATCCTTTGTGTTGGAATACAACCAACAATTCTTTGGTAAAGTTTAACTTCATCCTCGGCAGACATGGCTAAACCACCTAAATCAATCATTAAACAAGTTATAATTTTATTTTACTCTGAGTTAGAGGAGGGTTTACTTTGCTGAAGAGCTTTAATTATCTCTTTTCTTAAATTATCCTCAGATTTTCCAGTAGAATCTATTCCAAGCTCCTCCGCTATTCTTGCAAGTTTTTCTGTAGGATTCTGGGTTGTTTGCTGGATTGTTTCTGTTATTGTTTTTGTAACTGGTTTGGATACTGACTCTCTTAGTTCACTTAGCTCTTTCTCAATCTCCATTTTTCCACGTTCAAATTCCATTCTAGCTTTACCAAGAAACCTCGCAACTTCAGGTATCTTTTTAGGTCCAAGAATCAGGAAAAGTGCAAGAAAAAGTAGGATAAGCCACTCTTCTCCTAGAATCAAGAAGCCCACCAGAAGAATTGAGGAAAAACTATGTTTATAAACCTTATTTTAGGTTTACTACCCTAAACCTTTTTTAAGATTTTCCTCTAACCGTTTAATCTTAGTTTTTAGGTTTTTTAGTGAAAAGTTTAGGTATTCACAAAGTCTCTCCAGCTTTTCCGTGTTTGGTATAATCTCCCCGTTCAGGATGAGGGGTATACCTATTTTTTCACTTGACTTTATATCAACCATTATATGATTACATTTTACCGTGAATATCCCTGTTTCTTTAAACCCGGAGTTTCTAGCCTTAGAAATAAGTGTTTGTGCAACATCTAAGCTTTTACATGCAACATGGATTATTGGCGGTTGAAGTAAAACCCAAAGGTTAGATTTGTCGTCTAAACTGTCTTTAAGATGTTTAACCACCTCATCAACAGTAATTTTCTCATGCCACTTACCAATAATTTTAGCGTTAGACTTAGTCCAAGGGTTTGAAACCTTAACCATTGAAACTCTGCCACTACAACAACTAGTTGTATACATGGAGGGATGAGAATTAATTAAAGAGACTAAGCTACTCATTTCCTCATCAAAATATCCTGTACACCTATCCTTAACTAATCTAGCCAAAAAAGAGTTCTTTCTCTTCTCCCAAGAAGTTGATGAAACCACAAAGAATAAACCGTGTAACAAAAAAATAAATTTTTTAAGCTTCAAAAATAAGAAGAACTATTGGAGACTTAGCGCCCGGGTAGCTCAGCCTGGGAGAGCGCCCGGCTGAAGACCGGGTTGTCGCAGGT
>CAZAHF010000055.1:0-7548 GCA_964484995.1 uncultured Candidatus Bathyarchaeia archaeon
CATCGTTATGGAAGACCTAACCTTATCAAGCTTTCTAAGTTTAAGGTCAACAGTCTCCTTAATTTTTTCAAGAGAATCAGCTTCAATCTTCACCAGCAAATCATAGATTCCATAAATCCCGTAAATCTCCTTTATATTTTCAAAAGTTTTTAGTTTATTCAAAACCTCTTCTTCAGCTCCAGGCTGAACATTTACAAGAACAAATGCCGTGGTCATTTTAAACAACTTTTAAGTTTTGTTGATATTTAAGCATAAACAGAATTTAGATAAAAATCTTATGGCTATTAACCATTAATAACCGTTAATAGCTGTTTTAAGACTATAACGTTACCAGTAGCTAAAAACCCATACTTTCCTAACGTTTAACGTTATAAATGTGTATTTGGCTTATTGGTAGGTAAACTTGTGGTGGAGTTTGATAGGGGTTATGGCTAAGCTTTTAGGCTTAGAAGTTAATTTAAAAGGTTAGTGTATCGTTTAAAATCTTTAGGTTTAAGGGTGCCTTTTTATGGTTAAAAGAAGGTCAAGAGCAAGTGCAAACATTTTTGATGCTGTCTCAGCACCAACAAGAATTCAAACCTTAAGGTTGCTTGCAACACGGGGACCTTTAACCTACAGTGAGATTATGGAGATGCTTAATCTTGAACCCACAAAAGATGCTGGAAAATTTGTTTATCACCTTAAAAACCTTGTAAACACAGGTCTTGTTACATTTGACAAGTCGATTAGGAAGTATAAGATAACAGAGCTTGGTTTGATGGTTGTTAATTTTTCCCAAGACCTAGAAGAGTATGTTCTTAAAAAAGCTGGAAGAATGCTTGTTAGAACCTCAAGATATACCATAGAAGAATTTGATAGAAGCAGGATAACCTCCTCACTTGTTGAGGAGGCTGGTTTAACTCCAGAGTTAGCTGAAAAAATTTCTTCTGAGGTTGAGGAAAGGCTTCTTAAGCTTCCAGTAAAATATTTAACAGCACCATTAATCAGAGAATTTGTTAACGCAGTTTTAATAGAGAGTGGTTTAGAGGAGTATAGGCATAAGTTAACAAGACTTGGAATGCCTGTTCATGACGTTAGAAAAACTGTTGAAGAAGCTTCAAAAAAACAGTTTAACACCAAGTATGTGTGTTTAGCTGCAGGTAGGAGGGTTATAACCGAATATATGCTTTTAACAAGTCTTCCAAGGGAAGTGGCTGATGCTCATCTTTCAGGTCAAATTCATGTTTGTGATTCAGGCTCATGGATACTAACCCCGACAACAATTTACCATGATTTAAGAGTGTTTTTTTATGAGAGATATCCTCAGATTAATCCTTACATGCCAAGTTTAACCCAACCAAAAACCTTTTTTGATGCAGTCACATTAACAGCAACTCTTCTAGACGTTTTTCAGAATGAGATTTCAAAAGAACAGGTTGTAGACTATTTTAATGTTTTTCTTGCACCTTTTTTTGTTAAGAAAAATGTTGATGAAGCAAAAAAAGTTTTAAGAAACTTTTTATTGAAGGTGGCTTCTATAGGATCAGAAAATTTTGGTGGAGTAACTTTAGGTGTTGAGGTGGAAGTCCCCACCCATTTAAAAAAATGTAGTCTAGTTGGTGTTGAAGAATCTAGAAAACTTACCTATGGAGATTTTGAAGATGAAACTCAAAAAATTTTAGATTTACTTTTAGATGTTTTTCTAGATTTAAGTGAAAAAAGACCATTATTTAACCCTCAGCTTATTTTAAAGTTTAGGTCTGAATGTCTTACTGAAAAGTATGATTGGCTTCTAGAAAAAGCCCATAGACTTGCAGCAAAATATGGTACTCTATACATAGCTAACCTAACAAGAGATACTGATGTTATTGCAAGTTATGCTGCAACTGGTGAAAGAATTGAAGCAGACTGGAGTGGAGATTGGGAAATTGACACTTTAAGAGTTGGTTGTCTTAACAATGTTTCAATAAATCTTCCAAGAATCGTCTACGAAGCAAAAAAGGATGATTCAAAACTTTTTGGTGGGATAGATAAGGTTTTAGAGTTTGCATGTAAAGCTTTGGAGGTAAAGAAAAAAGAGGTTGAGGAAAGACTTAAACAGGGTTTACTTCCAAACTTATCCTACCGGATAAAAGATGAAAACTATTTTAGGTTAAAGGATTCTGTTGGAACTATAAGCGTTCTCGGCTTAAATGAGGCTGTTAAATCTCACTTAGGATACGAAATTTATGAGGACCTTATGCCTCAACATTTTGCAATTAAACTTATAGAGAATCTTGTTAATAGTGTTAATAAGATTTCGGAAAAAACTGGTTTAAGATTGAATATCTCCCAAATTTCAGATGTTGAGGCTTCTCAACGTTTAGCCATGTATGATGTTTGGAGGTATGGGTGGTCTACCGTCAGTGTTCAAGGTGGAAAGGAAAATCCTTACTACACATTTTTAACATCAATTCCTGATGACCTTAAGATTTCTATGGATGAAAAGCTTAGACTTGAGGAAAAATTTCATCCGGTGTTTAAGGGTGGACACTTAACCCAAATAATGGTTGAAGAGGATGTTTCAAGTGAACAGCTTCTAGAGAAAACTAAAAAGATTTGTGAGGAATATGGGGTAGGACTTTTTGTTTACAATCATATCCTTAGTTGGTGTGCAGGTTGTAAACAGAGTTTTAAAGGATTTAAGCAGAAGTGTCCTAAATGTGGATCAACAAAGGTTACCGTTTATGCTAGAGAAGCTACGCGTTACATACCTTTAAACTGGTGGACACACCTAGGTCGTAAGAATCTCCTTAAGAAAACTCAAAAAGCTTTTTAATGAAAAAATTTTGGGTTAAAGTATTTCTCTTGGTGCTTTAAGAAGCTTCTCCTTCCAGTTTTCTGGTGGTTTTTCAGGTCTAATTGTATAAATCCATAGGGGTGGTGGCGGGAAATCTAGGTTTGCTGGTGTTATAGGGTAACCCATGTAGGCTTCATGTGTTTTTGTTAACCCTTCTAAGGTGTCCTCTAAATCTTTAGCTGGAATCCCCATTATAAGCTCATCATCCTGAAATAAGGCAAAACTTCTTGCACCATAACATGGAATTCCTAGATGAGGTTTACCTAAAGTATAAGTTGCAGCAATTCCATCACCACAAACACCAGAATGAGCTGAGGAGCTAAAGTAAAGTCTACCATCAAATTTTTCCTTCCACGTAATACCAAGAATTAATCTTGTTATTTGAGCTGAATTACCTGAGATAAGCACAAGATCAGGGTCTACTGGTGTTTTTTGGAGCGGCGCTACCATAAAAGCCTTAAATTTTCCTGTCTCAATCCTTGGAATTTTCTCAATTATTGTTTTTGTTGCTTTCTGGTTTTCAGCATAAATGTATACCGATCTTTCACCAGACTTTATGTCTTCAGGAAGCTCGGTAAACCCAAGGTTTGAAGCCCCATAAGCACAAGCTATTTCCCCAACCGTACCATAAAGAATTCTCCCATAGGTTTTAGTTAAGCCTACAAACTGGCAAACAGTAATTCTTTCTCTTGGCTTTCTAGCCTCCTTAGGAACATCCTCTACCTTCTCAAAAAGTTTTACTGCTACAGGATAATATTTAAGCCTTAAAAGGTCTGTTAGGCTTTTTGAGATTTTAATCCACCCAGTCAAAATTTAGGTATCCCTCCCCTTTCTTAGTAGGCTTGTTAGTCTATATAAGGCCATATACACGGTAAACTTTGCCTGGTTGTCTAAGTAAGCGTATATTCCCATGTTTTTAAGTACATTTTTCTATAGTTTTTTGTCAAAAAAATTTTATAAGACCTCTTAATACAATCTCTTTTGCTAGACATAGGGGATATTTCCCCTGGTTTTTGTTGGTTGGTGTAAGAATGACTCTCCAACATCTACTTAGTAAACCTTTAAACCTTTCACCTAACGCTCTTAAGGTTTTAGAGAAAAGGTATCTAAAGAAGGATGAAGAAGGAAAAGTTATTGAAACTCCTCAAGAAATGTTTTTAAGAGTAGCTTTAAACATAGCCTCAGCTGATAGGCTTTATGGTAAATCAAAAGATGAGGTGGAAAAAACAGCTGAAGAATTTTACAATCTAATGGCAGACCTAGATTTTCTTCCAAACTCTCCAACCCTTATGAATGCGGGAAGGGAGCTTCAACAGCTTTCAGCATGTTTTGTTTTACCCATTGAAGACTCTATTGAAAGCATATTTGAAACAGTAAAATATACAGCTTTGATTCATAAGTCTGGTGGTGGTACTGGTTTTTCTTTTTCTAGGCTTAGACCAAAAGGAGATGTTGTAAAATCAACCAAAGGAATTTCAAGCGGACCTGTCTCTTTTATGATGGTTTTTGATGGTGCAACTGAAGCGATAAAGCAGGGTGGAACAAGACGTGGAGCAAACATGGGTATTTTAAGTGTCTACCATCCAGACATTTTAGAGTTTATTACCTGTAAAAAAGATGGAAATAGGCTAAACAACTTTAACATTTCAGTTGCTGTTGACAGCAACTTTATGGAAGCTGTAGAAAAAGGTTTAGATTACACGTTAATAAATCCAAGAACAGGTAAACCTGCTGGTGTTTTAAATGCAAAAATGGTTTTTGACCTAATAGCTGAGATGGCTCATTTAAACGGGGATCCTGGAATAATCTTTATAGACAGAATTAACAAGGATAATCCTACACCCCACCTAGGTGATATTGAAAGTACTAATCCTTGTGGTGAACAACCTCTCCTACCCTATGAATCATGCAACCTAGGCTCAATTAATCTTTCAAGAATGGTTAAGGATGGAAATGTTGACTGGGAAAAACTCCGTAGAACTGTTAGAGTTGCTGTCCATTTTCTAGATAATGTTATAGATGTTAACAGATACCCCCTACCTCAAATTGAACATATGACTAAGGGAAACCGTAAGATTGGTTTAGGTATTATGGGTTGGGCTGATATGCTAATTAAGCTTGGTATACCCTACGATTCTGAGAAGGCTTTAGAGGCTGCTGAGGCTATCATGCATTTTATAAATGAGGAGTCAAAGATTGCATCAGAAATTTTAGCTGAGGAGCGAGGTGTTTTCCCAAACTATAAGGGTAGTATTTGGGATGGTGTAAGAAAGCTTAGAAACGCAACAACCACAACCATAGCACCAACAGGAACCATAAGCATTATAGCAAACTGTTCAAGCGGAATAGAACCGATATTTGCTTTATGTTACATTAGAAATGTTTTAGAAGGCCAAAAACTTGTTGAGGTTAACAGTCTTTTTGAAGAGTTTGCGAGAAGAGAAGGTTTCTATAGTAAAGAGCTGATGGAAAAAATTGCAATAAAAGGATCTTTAAAGGATATTGAAGGAATCCCAGACCATATAAAAAGGGTTTTTGTTACTGCTTTGGATATTTCTCCTGAGTGGCATGTTAGGATGCAGGCAGCCTTCCAAAAACACACAGATAACGCTGTATCCAAGACAGTAAATCTACCAAACCATGCTACTGTTGAAGATGTTAAAAAGGTTTTTATGTTGGCATGGAAGCTTGGCTGTAAAGGAATAACCATCTATAGGGATGGAAGTAGAAGTCAACAGGTTTTAGAAAGGAAGGAGACTGTTGCTAAAAAGACTTTTGAATATATTAGGCCAAGAAAACGTCCAGAAAAAACTTTTGGGGTAACCTATGAAATTCAAACTGGTTGCGGCTCACTTTATGTAACAATAAACGAGGATGAAAACGGATTACCTTTTGAAGTTTTTGCTAGACTAGGGAAAGCTGGTGGTTGTGCTTCAGCTCAAACAGAGGGTCTTGGAAGGTCAGCCTCTCTAATCTTAAGATGTGGAGTAGACCCAAGAGAGATAGTTAAACATTTTAAGGGAATCTCATGTGATAGACCTTGTGGTGTTGGACCAAATAAAATTCTTTCATGTCCAGATGCTATAGGAAAAGCTTTAGAAAGATATCTTAGAGAAAAAGCCCTTTTTAGGGATGAGGAGGAAAGAAGACCTAAAACCCCAGTTCAGATAGGTGGATTAACAATGGTTAATGGTGCATGTCCGGAATGTGGAAGTCCCCTAATTAGAGTTGAAGGATGTAAAAAATGTTTATCAAACTGTGGTTATAGTGAATGTGACTAAACATTACTAGCGAATTGTTGTTACCAAGTCAACCATATCTTTTAGATGATCCATAACCCTACGAATAAATGAAAGAAACTCGTAGATTAAACGTGAGTTAAACTCTTTTTCTCTATTTAAAATCTCCTCAAATTTTTTTATGTTTAATTCTGTTTCTTCTCTTTTTTGAATAGCGTCTGCAAGAATTTTTTCATCTTTAGAAAAAATTGCTTTAACAATCTCCTCGTAGGTTGTTTGAATGTTTTCTTTAACTTTTTTTCCGTATTCTAGGGCTTCGTCGGAAAGCTTATAACTGTTTACTTTAGCTAGAACATTTGCAAGTTCAACAGCTCTATCTGCAATATTTTCCATAAGACTTGCAATAAGACGGTAATCTAAACAGTCTATAAGAGAGATGTTTAATTTTTCACTTAGTCTTGGATTTAAAATTAGGCTTCGAAGAAGTCTAACAAGAAGAAAATAGAGTCTATCTATCTCCTCATCTTTTTCTGGCAAAGTTTTTGCTAGCTGGGAATCGTTTTCTAAAAATGCTTCAAATGCTTCTTTAAACATTCCAGCTGAAAGAATATATTCACGTCTAAGAATTTTTTCTGGTGGAAAGGCTGTTGGTTTAAGTAGACATTGAAGAACAACCTTGTGAGTATCCTCCTCAATTATTTCAACACCAACTAGCCGGTTAATAGCATGTCTAATCTTCTCCCTATGTTCCTCTGTTATTTTTGGTGCTTCTATGGTTATAACCTCATAACCTAAAAGATAGCCGCTTAAAATATCATCTTCAAGTCTTCTTGAAACTTTAATTGTTGTTTCTGGTGAAACATCAACAGCATATTGTGGGTCTAACACTAAACAGCCATCAGCACGTTCTCTAACATAAACCAAGGAGCCTTTTTTGAGGTTAAACCGCTTAACCCAGTTTTTTGGTAAAGAAACAAGACATGTACCATCTGAAGTTTTTTGGATTTTTCTTGTTTCAACTGACAGGTTTAACTCACCACAAGAATGAAAGTTAATTAGCCTAATAAAAACTCCACGGAAGACAATACTTCACTTTTTTGATATAGAAGTTTCCAAGAGGTTGATTAGGTTTTCCTAAAGATTAAGGGTTAAAATAGGCTGAGAAGAGGATTTGAAGAGTTAAAGGTTTAGTTTAAGGCAAAAGGTTTATTTTTGTGTTTATGCACAATTTTCTTGAAAAGCCAACCAATGGGGGGTGTCGCAGAGGTTGCCTTTTGGTTTAGGGCCTCTAGGTTGGTTTGTTTTCCCATGGCTTCCCTACGGTTTCCCATGGTTTTGGTGGTGGCCTAGGGGAAGAGGTTGGGGTGGATTGTTCTGGTGGTTTACCCTACCATACTTAGGCTACTACTGGTTCTACCCTTATAGATACCCATATTATTGGTGGTAGGCTATGGCTTGGTTTTGGGTACCGTTTCTGCTAGGTTGGTGGCT
>CAZAHF010000056.1:0-5178 GCA_964484995.1 uncultured Candidatus Bathyarchaeia archaeon
GTTCTTCTTAACCTTTTAGAAAGAAACTTTTGAGCCTCTTCAACATCCAAAAACCTTCTTGAAGCAAGTCTAGACCCTATAATAGCTGCAGAAACAGCTTTAACAACATCTCCTGGAATAAACGGGATAACACTAACAAAAAGAGTTGTTAAAAAGTCTGCTTTAAATATCATCCAAACCCATAAAGCACCAAAACCATAGATAACCAAAATGGCAGCAAACATAAGTAAAAGTTGAGCTGAAAAGTTTTTCATCCAAGAATGTTTTCCTGTAAACCATCCAACCAAAAAAGCTGCAACAATAAAACCTATCAAATATCCCCCAGTAATTCCTGTTAAAACCCAGTATCCAGCCCTAAAACCAGCAAACCATGGAAGTCCAGCAGCTCCTAAAACAACATACAAAAACTGTGAAAGCCCCCCAAAAGATCCTCCAAGGATAACACCGCTTAAAAGAACAAAAAATACTTGTAGAGTAAAGGGAACAGGGGTAAACGGTAAAGGAACTCTAAACTGTGCACCTAGACCAGTTAAACCTGCGAAAACAAAAGCTAAAGCCAGTTTTTGTTTTAGGCTTAACCTATACTTTAAACCAGAAAGAGTTTCTTCTATCTGCTCATATTTAGGAAGAACAACAGCAACAGGTAGACTTCTTCTAAGCCTTCTTTGTCTACGTTTTCTTTCTTCACTCATAAAGTATTTTTATAATGTTAACCTATATTTTTCTAGCGGTTAACATTAAAGAACAGATACAACTTCCTTTACCTCTGGGACCTGCTCTTTAAGCAAAGCTTCAATAAAGTTTTTTAGAGTAAACTGGCTCATAGGGCAGGCTGCACAGGCTCCACCCATTCTAACCAAAACTTTTCCATCCTCTTTAACTTCAACAAGCTCTATAAAACCACCTTCAGCCTCCAAAGCCGGTCTTATCTGTTCATCTATTACCTTTTTAACTTTCTCAAACAAATTTAACTCTCCTCCCAACATTTACAAGAAGGTTAGAGTTATAAGTGTTCCCCAGTTTAGATAAACTTTTCCATAAAATGGAAGTTTAGGTTTTGTTAAATCGCTAGGTGTAACAATTTTAAAGTTTAGCATTTTTTGCGGATATCAGTTTATTCCATTCTTCTTTGTTGTTGATACATCCAGGGTCTGGTGCTAGATAGTCACCAAAATAACCATATGCTCTTGCTCTACATCCACCACAAACATACCTGTATTCACAAACTCCACAATGAGGCTTAAGCTTCTCCCTATCACGTAGGTCTAAGAAAACTTTACTGTTTTCCCATATTTCCTCAAAATTATCTGTTTTAATGTTTCCAACTTTAAGCGGGAAGAAAACACAGGGAGTTATTACACCATCATGTTCAAGAGCACAATAAAACCTTCCAGCACCACAACCACCAATAAAATCGCTTAACTCAATAAGCTGACCATGTAGATGTGGATTGTAAAAGTGTGTTGGAACAATAAGCTTTTCAGTTTTTTCTTTAGCTTCCTTCTCCATTTGAAGTGCAACTCTAGCATATTGCGGTGCTGTGGATAAAACCTGAAGTTTCGGTTTACTTCTAAGCTTATCCCATAAAATTTTTAAAACTTTCTCTCTTTCTTCCGGTGAAAGGTCGTTTTCTATGATAAATCTTCCTCTTCCTGTTGGAACAAAGTTATACATCATCCACCAGTCAACATTAAGTTTTTCACATAAGTCTATAATAGCAGGGATTTCCTCATAGTTGAGTTTTGTTGCTGTTGTAGCAACCTCAACAAAAATGTCTTGCTCAACACAGTTTCTTATCCCTTGAATGGTTTTATCAAACGCGTTTGGAACTCCTCTAAATCCATCATGAGTTTCTGAATGAGCACCATCTAGGCTTATCTGAACATAACCAAGCCCAGCATCCTTAAGTTTTTTAGCAACATCTTTTGTTATAAGTGTAGCATTAGTTGCTACAGCTGTAAAAACACCGTAATCACTAGCCTTTTTTAGTATTTCAAAAAAGTCTTTTCGCATAAGAGGTTCTCCACCAGAAAAAGCAATAATGTTTACCCCAGCATCCACAAGCTTCTTCAAAGCCATGTAGGCTTCTTGGGTTGTAAGCTCATTCGGGTCTGGCTTTCCAGCTGAAGCATAACAGTGTTTACATCTTAAATTACAAAGTTGAGTAAAATTCCAAACCACAAGGAATGGTGCACCAGGTGTAAAAGGTTTTTTAACTCCAAATTTTGCTATACCGTTTAAAACGTTTACAAGACCCCTTCTCCAATAAACATTACTAAATTTTTCTAGTAGCCTCTCTTTTTCAACGTTAAAAGCTTTGCCTCCCTTTTCAATAGCCCACTTAACAACCGGGTATACTATATGGCTACATGTCCAACATGCAGACTCTCTATCACCTGTAAAAAGCTCTAGTGCAATTTCAATCCTGTTTTTTCCATCCTTCCTACATTTTGAAGAAAATTTTCTTAAAAAGTATCTTAAAGACCGTTTATCTAAAGTTGATTTTAAAAATTCTATACTTTGAACAGTTCCTGACTTGGAAACCGTGGGTTAACACACCTCAAATAATTTTTATCAGAGATTTAACGTTTTAATGTTTTTTCTTTAAGACTAGTTATGTTTTTTCTTGCTTTTTTATCAACAAACTTTACAACCCAAGCTATAAAAGACAAAACAAAGGTTTTTGCTAGGAAAGGCATTCTAACCACATACTCTTTTGCAAGCTCTTCAGCCCACCTCATTCCATGCTCCCAACACTTAAACACCAAATCCCAGTGATAATCCTTCATGTCATCAACAGTAAACCCTCTATCCTCTTTAAGAGAACCTATTGGAACAAAAAAGAGAGGAACTATTAGACTCTTATAGTTTTTAATTCTATCCATAAGCTCAATAGTTCTTAAAACATCTTCCTCTTCTTCACCAGGTAAACCTAAAATTAATGTTCCGCAAGGAACCCATTTATTGTCACTACATATCCCAAAAGCCTGCTCAACAACATCAGGCCAATCTTTTGGTTTAAACGGTAAAGCTTTCCCAGGCATATGTTTTTCTATCAATCTTGGGCTTCCTGTTTCTACACCCGTCTGACCGGCAATCCAAGGCCTATCTTTTTCCCCTACTCCAACTATGCTTGAAATTTCTTGAAGAAGCTTCGGAGCCGAAGCTACAGATGCTAATGCAAAATGACTTGGACCGATGTTTTCTACACCCTCAACCTTTTTAACTGACTCAAAAAGCTTAATAACAGCTTCCTTGTTGATGTTTACCCCGTTAGCCTTATATCTTAAAATGTCTTCCGCATGAAGTGTAATTTGAGACTGTTCAAACTGGATGTTTACTTTAACCTCTTCTAGTATGTCTTCAAGCGGTCTAGAGCGAAGTTTTAGAAGTGTAGGTGCACAGAACCTGCATCCTCGTCCACAGCCCCTTGAAACCTCAACAACTCCTCCAATGGTTCCTCCACGAATTTTAGGCATTTTTCCTGTTTCAACAACATCTCCATAAACCACCTCCGGAACCTTTTCACCTTTAACGATTTTTTCAAAAAGTGGAGGTGCAACATTTTCACCCTCACCAATTACAACAACATCCACATTTAACCTATGTCTCTCCTCAGCATCTTCAAGTTGCCATGCACCAGGCCCTCCAACAACTATTTTAGCTCCCCAACGTTTTAGGTATGGGTCTGTTACAAGCTCTCTAAACTTCCAAGCATCATAGGGTTCACCTTTATTCCGGAAAAATCCTGTTGGTGCTGAAAATGTTGTTGATGCTGGACCTCTTCCCAAAGGGTCGTTTGAAGTAACACCTATAACTTTTGTTTCTGGACCAACATAATCATGAATATGTTCAGGGCTTACAACAACCACATCTTCCTCTGAAAAGCCATACTCTAGTAATGCAGCCTCAATTTTTCTTGTCCCATAGGGTGCAAGTTTACATTTGCCATTATCATAGGTTGGGGTTTGAGGACATATAAAGTGGAAGAAAATAAAGGAGTTCCAGAGTTTTTTAGGTGCACAAGCACAAAAACCAAGAAAAAGCGACTTATGGTAGTCGCTCATCATACATCTTTCAGCAGTTAAAATAATTTTAAACCCCTTGTTATCCATCCCCATCAAAACCATTAAACTGACGTTAGATTTAAAATTAACTTAAAAGAAGGGCAGATTTCCCTCTATTCTTTTACGTAACATATATACAGTTGCTTACCTATTTAACTGTTGGCGATGATGAAAGCTGGTATTACAGACATGATGAAGAATGACAACCAGGTCAGAGCCGCTTAAACATCTATTTCTACTTCAAGCATAGGTGCATGTTGCTGAGCACCATACACGTCTGTTGCAGATATGTCGTCTGAAGCCACCTTTTTTAACATCGTGATTTTTACACCCAAAACTGTGTCAACAAAATATATGCCTTCAACCATAGACTCAGATATCCTATAATTTTTTGCTACCAGTTTTTTGTTAATAACCCCTGAACTCTTAACTTTTTCATAGGTTTTCCTATCTTTAAAAAACATATCTATTACAAGCTTAAATGGTCCAGCATTTTTGCTTCTAAGAACCTTAACCACATCTCTAAGTTTTATTTTACCATTCAATATTTTCACCTTTAACTGGAAAATTGATAACCTTAATTTTAAAAGGCTCACATGGGTCAGGAACATGTAAGACATGCCAAATGTTAAACATGTAAACTGAACCTACAGGAAAATCGGATGGTGAAAATGGGAAGGCTAAGTTGCCTGCTGTAGTTTTTCTACCCTTATAACCATAATGTAGAAGCGTGGATCTTGCTATTGCACATACCTCATTAGCAAGTTTCTGTGTTTTAGCTACAACATCCAAGACTATGCAAAGCTCATGAGCTTTTGTTTCTTTTATTGGTTCAAGTTCACCCATAACACCGTTTAAACCATAAACACGAAAGTTTAAAGTATAATCTTTCTCGGTTATTCCTGAAATAGACAACATGTCTTTAACAGCTTTTTTAACCTCATCTAGAATTAGGCTTATCTTTGATATTGTTATAGGGTCTCTTACACCAGCAATACATATGGTTCTACATCCCACATGTTTAACTCCCTCAAGTTTAATTGTGTATTTTTCTGAGGCTACAAACCTGCTACCTGTAACCCTCACTGTTTTCTCGTCGAACTGTTCATAG
>CAZAHF010000056.1:5278-7460 GCA_964484995.1 uncultured Candidatus Bathyarchaeia archaeon
TGGAAACCTTTCAAGTTTAACAAGTCTTTTTGCTTTAAACCCCATTAAAAGCATGTTTTTTAGCCATTCTTTATCTATTTCACCACTTATAACAGCAACTCTTAGTTTTAGCTTGTTTTCCTTAGCTATTTCATTTACAAGTTTAAGAATTCTTTTAAGATGAATATCTGCACCAGCACCACCAACTGAACAGATAAAAGGTATACCAAAATGTTTCGCACCAGAAATAATCAAATCTAAATCTCTTTTTACGTTTGCATCTGTAAGATAAGACTTTCCTGATCCAAGATAGTATGGTCCTGGATCGGTTGATGTTCCCTGAGCTACAATCAGATGAGGATCCCACTTTAAAGCTTGCTTTAGGGACTCCTCTGGAAAACCATATCCAATATGGGTTGTAGCATCATAAATTCTAACTTCATCCATAATGCTACTTCCCCGCTTTTTCCTCAACACGAGCTAAGGTAAAAAGTAAGTCTCCAAGTCTGTTTAGGTATCTTCCCATCTCAACGTTTTTTACTACCCCTTCATGGATTAACCGATGAACCTTTCTTTCAGCTCTTCTTACAATTGTACGTGCTAAATCTAAAGCTGCTGAGGCAGGTGTTTCGCCAGGAATTATAAAGTGGCTTGGTAGAGGCTTATCTTTTAAAAGTTCATCTATTAAATTTTCAAGTCTTTTTGTATGATTTTCTGAAACTTTGAAAGGGGCCTCTTCATAGTTTTCTGGTGGGGTAGCAAGTTCTGAACATAAGCCATAAAGCTCTTTTTGGATGCTTAAAACTATTTCTTTAATTTTTTTGTTTTTTGATAGAGCCCTTGCAAGCCCTAAAGCTGATGCAGCTTCATCAAAAGTTCCGTAAGTTTCAATTCTTGGATCATATTTTGGAACTTTTTTGCCTTTTAGTAGGCTTGTGTATCCAAAGTCTCCTTGTTTAGAGAATTTTCTAAAACCTGACATTAAAAGGAAGCCTCCAACATATTTTTTGTAGCAGAACAGATTAAACAGTTTTCTAGGTAAGTTGATGATTTACCATCTTTTTTCATCTTTAAAGTTATAAGAGAGATGATGAATCTGATACTTTAGATGAAATAAATGACTAAGAAAGAGCTATTGTTTATTGGTCATGTCTCAATAGACCACGTGAAAAACATTTGGGGAGAAAATATTCAACTTGGAGGAGCTGCTCTTTACGCTTCACTAGGAGCAAAAGTCTTAGTGTCAAATGTTAAAATTATTTCGGCTGTTGGTAAAGACTTTAAACATTTAAACTTTCTTTACTCAAATTTTCCCGGGTCAATAATAAAAGTTGTTAATATGCCTACAACCTTCTTTAAAATTAGTTATGATGAGAAATTTAAGGCAAAATATGAGGATGTAAAAATTGGAGCTGGAGCTGCAATAAGAATAAACGACTTACCATTACACTGGATTAAAGAAAATGTTTTTATTCACTTGTCACCAATAAACCCTTCTAAAGCTAAACGTTTTGTTGAGCGTATAAAAAAGGTTTCACCAGAAACATGGGTTTCAATGAATAGTTCACCAGACTATTTAGAAAAACCTGAAAACAGAAGAATCCTTAGAAGTCTTATGGGGAAAGTTGACCTTATGGTTTTAAATGACCATGAAGCTATGATTTTGGCTGAAACAGACAGTTTGACATACGCAATAAACTCTTTAAAAGCAAAAAGATTAGCTATTACTTTAGGTCAGCTTGGCGCAATAATTGTTGAAAACGGAAAAACCCATATGATACCAGCTTTAAGCGGATTAACAGTAACACCAAAAGACACAACTGGAGCTGGGGATACTTGGTGTGGTTCATTGCTTGCAACCTATATTCAAACAGAAGACTGGATGAAGTCTGTTGCTACAGCATGTTTGGTTTCAGCTATAAAGTGTTTAGACTGGGGTTTTGAAAAAATAAAGAAGCTTAGATTTAAAAACCCAGAGGAGGTTGTTGTTCATATTCTTAATTTAAGCCAAAAACCAGGACAATTAACCTTAGAAGAATTTTTAACTGAAGTAATTTAGTAGCGGAAAAAAGAAGACTAGAAGAACCACCGTTTCTTCTTTTTCTCTTTTTCCTCTTTCTTAGCTTCAGTAGGTTTTGTTAGAGGCTTCCCCATAATCTCCTTAAACTGTGTAAAAGCCTTATTTAGGTCTGCAGCTTCAATT
>CAZAHF010000057.1:0-7399 GCA_964484995.1 uncultured Candidatus Bathyarchaeia archaeon
CAGGTGCAGCGGTTATGGATGGTGCTATTCTTGTTATTGCTGCAGACCAGCCTGTCCCTCAACCTCAAACAAGAGAACATATGGCTGCTCTTGAAATTGTTGGTGTAAAAAACATTGTTGTTGTTCAAAACAAGATAGATCTTGTTTCACGTGAAGAAGCCATAGAAAACTATAAGCAGATTAAGAAGTTTTTAGAGGGAACCATAGCTGAAGATGCACCAATTATACCTGTTTCAGCTCAGCATGCTGTAAACCTTGACCTGCTAATTGAGGCTATTGAAAAATATATTCCAACCCCAAAAAGAGATCCTAGCAGACCACCGTTTATGCATGTTGTAAGGTCTTTTGACATAAATAAGCCTGGTACAAGAGCTGAGGATCTTGTTGGCGGGGTTCTTGGTGGAACTGTTGTTGAGGGTAGACTTAAAGTTGAAGATGAGATAGAGATTAAGCCTGGAATAAGAAAGTCTGAAAAACAAGATTATGAGCCTCTCTATACAAGAGTGGCTAGTCTTCATGCTGGAGGTAAAAGTGTATCTGAGGTTGGTTGTGGTGGGCTTGTTGGTGTAGGCTCAAAACTAGATCCATCCCTAACAAAAGCTGATGGACTTATAGGTAATGTTGTAGGTAAACCAGGTCAACTACCTGAAACAAGAAAAGATTTAACAATTGAAGCTCATCTTTTTGAGCATGCTGTAGGAACAGCAGAATTAACCAAGGTTGAAGCAATAACAAAAGGTGAAGCCTTAGTAATAAATGCTGGAACAGCTGTTACAGTTGGTGTTGTTACAGCAACAAAAAAAGACAGCTTTGAAATCTCCCTAAGAAAACCAATCTGCGCAAAAACAGGTTCAAGAGTTGCTTTAAGCCGAAGAATAACTGGAAAATGGAGACTTATAGGCTGGGGAACAATAAAAAGCTAAGATTTGTGTTACCTTAGCCTTTAATATACCCTAAAACTTTTTTAAGTTCTTTGAAAGAATTTTTGCTTCTATGATAATTACATGTTGCTGTAAGATTCCATATAAGAACATGTTTTAAACCTACTCTAACATATTCTTCAAGCTTTTTAATAACCTCATCAGCTGTTCCATGAATATAAAATTCTTCAAGAAGTTTTTCTGGGACCCCTTTAAGCATGTCTGAAACTTCTTTATATGGGTACTTCTCAGGTATGTAGTCTGTCCAAGAATAAAATTTCTCTCCTAATGGGTGGCTAAAACCATGTTTTTTCCATTCTTTAACAGGAATATGCCATAATGCAAAAGCTTTAGCAAAATCAGATTTTAAAGTCTGATGACATTCTTCATGTTCCTTATCTATAAATATGCAGATAAAAAGTGCTGGTGTTATTTCTTCAGGGTTACGGTTAAACTTTCTTGCTAAACTCTTAATTGTTTTAAGGTTTTCTTCATATTCATCTGGAGGAAGGTTTGCAGGAAGCCATCCATCTCCAAGTTCAGCAACAACTCTTAACGTTTTAGGTTTATGGGCTCCAACCCATATTGGAGGGTATCTTCCCTCTCTATAGGGTGGAAAAGCTATAACCGCATTTTCTAGCTTCCAAAAATTACCATCATAACTAATCTTCCTTTTTTCCCAGAAAAGTCTTATAATTTTGATAGCTTCTCTTAGTCTACTAGCAGGTTTTTCTAGTTTAAGCCCGTAAGGAATAGTGTTTTCAGCTTCACCAGCACCAATTCCAAGAATAACTCTCCCTTTTGACAGGTTGTCAAGTGTCAAAAATGTTTGAGCAATCATTGCTGGATGTCTTCTAAAAGGTTCAACAACACTACTACCAATCAAAATCTTTGAGGTAACAATAGATGTTAAAGTCATCATTACCACAGTTTCAGGGTAAACATCAAACCTTATTTTAGATTCCTTCTCCAAATCAACCCCTAAAGATGTTGGAATCATACCCATCCAATGGTCAGGCCACCAAATAGAATCATAACCCTGCTCTTCAATCCGTTTAACCGTCCTTATTATAGCTTCAAAAGGAGGGTAAATAGGTCCTGCTGTACCAATCTTTAACTCATGAATATCCAAAAACTCACCCCTAAAGAAGGTAGTTAAAGATGATAAAGATAAACATCTTGAACGCAATAACTTTTATATAGTTTTGGATGGATAATCCAACCAAGAATTAGGTGGGTTGGATTATGAAGGGTAAAACCTTACTTTTAACATGGCTAATCTTAATCTTATTTATGTCAAGTTTCCAGGTTTTGACGGTGTTTTCACAAGATTCTCAAGATTTTCCTGTAACCGTGACTGATGATGCTGGTAGAACTGTGACTATTCAAAGTGTTCCTCAGAGAATAGTTTCTTTAGCTCCATCAAACACAGAGATTCTTTTTGCTTTGGGTTTGGATGATAGGGTTGTTGGTGTAACAAAGTGGTGTGATTACCCGCCTAAGGTTAAGGAGTTGGTTGAGGAGGGCAGTCTTGCTGTTGTTGATGTTTTACCAGTAAAACCTGAGCAGATAGTTGCTTTAAACCCTGACCTTATTCTGCTTTATACAACAGCAGACCTAGAAAATCTTAAAGACCTTAACATTCCAATCCTGGTTTTAGACCCGAAAACTATAGATGACATCTATAATGACATACTTATAGTTGGTAAGGCTACTGGAACCTATGAAAAAGCAGAATTGCTTGTAAACCAGATGAAGAAAAAAATTAACGACATAAAAGAGTCTGTTAGTCCACTAAGAAAAGTTAAGGTTGCTTATATGTGTTGGCTTCAACCTATATGGGTTGCTGGTGGTGGAACATTTGCAGATAGTGCAATAAAAATTGCTGGTGGTATAAACGTATTTTCCAGTGATATTTCTGGTTGGGGGGTGGTTAGCCCAGAAGCGGTTATAGAAAAAAACCCAGATATAATCATCTATACGTCTGCAGGTCTTCAAGTTTCTGGGGAGGAAATTAGGTACGAGATAAAACAGACTTTTGCTCCTACAAACGCTGCAAAAAACGATGAGGTTTACCTTCTAATTGGTGATGCTTCAAGTATGCTTGAAAGACCTGGACCTGGTATATTTGACGGTATAGATGTCTTAGCAAAAATTTTCCATCCGCCAGTATATGGTGAAACCCCAAAAATAATAACCGAGCGAAAAGTCACCATCAAAATTGTTGAACCTGCAGGATATACTGAAGTACAAGTTAAAATTATCTCTGAGGCTGAAAAAGTTTTGATTACTGAGGGAGATGTTAAAAAGGCGTATAATAAGCTTGTTGAAGCCGGAGTTATTAGTTCTGATGTTCCACCAATACGTGAAGATAGCTCAATTTACACAAGTCTAATAATGCTTTACGGACCAAGACTTGAAAAATATCCGTCTGTTGAGGGAAGAATTCAACTCTTATATGCTATGGGAATATTAAAGGTTTAATTTTTAGTAAGGTGTAGTTAGATTGAAGAGATGTCAGAAAAGATCTTAGAGCTGGTAAGAAAAAGACAAAAACTTTGGAAACATTACCTAATAATCCTCTCTATTTTTTCTTTTCTAATGTTTATTCTTTCTGTCCGAATAGGTGTCATGCAAATATCTTATGGTGAAATATTTTGGGTCTTGCTAAAAAAATTAAATCTTGCTTATGGTAGTTACAATGTTAAAGAAGCAGAAGAATTTGTGATTGTTAATTTTAGGTTTCCAAGAGCTTTTATGAGTATGCTTGTAGGTGCAGCTTTAGCAGCTGCAGGATGCATATTTCAGGCTGTCTTTAAGAATCCTCTTGCAGACCCATATGTTATTGGTGTTTCTGCTGGTGCAGCTTTAGGTGCAGCCTTAGCTATTGTTTTAGGGTTAAGCATAATTCTTCCAGGTATGAGTGCTATAACATCAACAGCCTTCCTATTCTCCCTTTTAACAATTTATGCTGTTTATCGTTTAGCATCCGTTAACGGAAGCATACCTGTAACAACTCTACTGTTAGCAGGGGTTATGGTAAGTATTTTTCTTTCAGCCATAGTTTCAACACTTATGGTTGTTGCTGGAAAAGAGCTTCATATGCTTATTTTTTGGCTTATGGGCGGATTTTCTTATGCCAGATGGCCTTACGTATATGTTGCTACACCAATAATAATCCCATGCATAATCCTAACATTTCTTTTCTCAAGAAGACTAAACCTTCTATTGCTTAGTGAGGAGGAAGCTCAGCAGCTTGGTGTTGATGTTACAAAGTCTATTAAAGGTTTTCTTGTTCTTGGTTCTCTTCTTACAGCTGCAGCTGTTTCTACAAGTGGCTCGATAGGCTTTATTGGATTAATAATCCCCCATATGATGAGGATTCTTGTTGGTCCAGACCACCGAATACTTTTACCTTCCTCAATTCTTGCAGGAACAATTTTTTTAACCTTATGTGATATACTTGCAAGAGTTGTTTTTATGCCTACAGAACTACCAGTGGGTGTTATAACAGCCCTAACAGGAGGACCATTCTTCCTATATCTGTTACGTAAAGGTAAGGGGAGCTATGTGTTTTAGGGGAGGTTACTGTTTGGTTAAGCTAACCATAGAAGGAGTTGACTGTTACTATGGGTCTACCAAAGTTTTGGAGTCTGTAAGCTTCCAGATAAAAAGCGGAGATTTTGTTGGAATTATTGGGCCTAATGGCTCGGGTAAAACAACTCTACTAAAATGTATTAGTGGAGTCTTAAAGCCAAGGGTTGGAACAGTTCTAATAGACGAGTATGATTTGGATTCTCTTAGCAGACGTGAAATTGCACGGTATATTGCGGTTGTTCCGCAGGAGTCGTATATAGGGTTTAGCTTTAAAGTTTTAGATGTTGTTTTGATGGGTCGACATCCACATATTGAAGGGTTTAAGTCTGAAAGTAAACATGACTTAAAGGTTGCATATGAAGCTATGAGGCTTACTGGTATACTACATTTAGCTGATAAACCAGTAACAGAAATTAGTGGAGGTGAAAAACAGCGTGTTATAATTGCTAGAGCTCTCACCCAAGAACCAAAAATACTCCTACTTGACGAGCCAACTTTACACTTAGACCTAAACCATCAAATAGAAATAATGTCTCTGCTAAAAGAGCTTTGTGAAAAAAACGGGTTAGTTGTTTTAGCGGTTTTTCATGACTTTAACTTAGCAGCAAAATACTGCGACTCACTAATTCTTTTAAGTAAGGGTAAAATAGTTGCCTTAGGTTCATGTGAAGAAGTATTAACAAGCAAAAACATCGAAAAGGTTTTTGGTATTAGGGTTGTTGTAAAACATCATCCTATTACCGGCTCACTCTATGTTGTACCTGTTTTTAAGCCACCAAAGTTTGAAGATAAAAAGCCTTTAAAAGGTACCGTCCATGTGGTTTGTGGAGGTGGAAGCGGATCCTACCTAATAAGATTACTGGTAGAAGAAGGCTATAGGGTGACTGCAGGTGTGCTTCATATGCTTGACTCAGACTATGAAACAGCGGAAGCCTTTAACATACCCGTGGTTTGTGAAGCACCCTTCTCACCAATAACAGATGAAAACCATCAAAACAACCTAAACCTAATGGAAAAAGCAGACCTTATAATTGTAGCTGATGTTCCATTTGGACATTTTAACCTAAAAAACCTAGAGGCTGTAAAAACAGTTTTGGAGAAGAGAAAAAAGAAGGTTTTAGTTGTTGAAGGTGAGGCAAATAAAAAAAGAGATTTTACTGGTGGTAAAGCAGAAGCAATACTAGACGAGTTAAGACGGAAAGGTGTCCTTTTCACTAAAAACTATGAGGAAGCATTAGCTTTAGCTAAAAAGTTGGTTGCCTAAAATTTTTGTGGAAGTGTTTTTATGCGTGTTTTTGTTTCTTGGAGTGGAGGTAAAGATAGTTGTTTAGCATACTATAAAGCATTAAAACTTGGATTTAAAGTTTCATTTCTTCTAACCATGCTTGAGGAGAACGGTTTAAGGTCTAGAGGTCATGGAGTAAAAGCTGATGTTATTAGGTTACAAGCAGAATCTTTAGGTGTTCCAATAGTTTTTGGGAAAGCTTCTTGGGAAAAATATGAGGATGAGTTTAAACGAATTCTAAAAAACCTAAAAAATTCTGATGGTGTTGAGGGTGGAGTTTTTGGTGATATAAGGCTAGAGGAGCATAAAGAATGGGTGGAAAAAGTTTGTGGTGAGGTTGGAATTAAAGCTTTTGAGCCTTTATGGAACAAAAAATATGAAGAATTACTCACAGAGTTTTTTGGTAATGGGTTTGAAGCTATAATTGTTGGTGTTAAAGCAAACCTAGTAGACAAGAAATGGTTGGGAGAAAAGATTAGCTGGAAGTTTATAGAATATCTTAAAAACCATAACATAGACTTATTTGGTGAAGCTGGCGAATACCATTCACTAGTTGTTTCTGGACCAACATTTAAAAGAAAAATTAGCATAGTTAAAAGCCAAAAAACATTCAAAGATGGATACTGGTTCTTAGACATCTTAAAATTTGGCTTATCTTAACGGTTGTAAAGTCTTTTTTGGAGAGTGTTTGGTTGGTTAAACAGCAAACAGTACAACTTTTTACAGAAAAAATCTTAAAAACCTTTAACGAAGTTATTAAAGACTATCCTACAGATGCTATTCTGCTTTCTGGAGGTCTTGACACATCTATTTTGGCATGTATGCTTAGCCGCTACCTTAAGCCATACGCGGTAACAGTGGGGCTTGCTGGAGAAAAGGTTCCAGACCTACCATATGCTAGACTAATAGCCAAACTTTTCAAATTTCCAATTTATGTTAAACTTTTTAGTGTTAGGGAGGCGGTGGAAGCAGCTAAAAACGTAATTAAAATTATTAAAAGTTTTGATCCTGTTGAAGTTAGAAATGATATTTCGATTTATATTGCTATGAAAAAGGTTAGGGAGCTAGGTTTTAGGTCTGTTGTTACTGGGGATGGTGGTGATGAGCTTTTTGCAGGCTACTCTTTTCTTTTTAAGCTTAAACCCTATGAGGTAGATGACTGGATTAAAAACATCGTAAAAAACTGGTTTTTCTCAGCTAAACCAATAGGTGAAAGTTTAGGGTTAAAAGTTTTACAACCCTTCTTAGATGAGAGAATTGTAAATCTTGCTTTAGAGGTTCCAGCAGAACTTAAAATAGCGGAGAAGAACGGTGTAACCTATGGAAAATGGGTTCTACGTGAATCTTTTAAAAAAATGTTACCGTCTGAAATTTTGTGGAGAACTAAAAACCCTATAGAGGTTGGAAGTGGAAGCGTAAGATTAAGCAAAATTTTTAAAGTATCCCAAGAAGAGTTTACCAGCCTATCAGAAATTGTAAACATAAATAGTCAAGAACAAGCCTACTACCTAAAACTATACCTTAAAATTTTTGGTGGGATACCCAAACCTAGAAAGGGAGAAAAACCATGCCCTAAATGTGGAGCAGGAATACCTAT
>CAZAHF010000058.1:0-7365 GCA_964484995.1 uncultured Candidatus Bathyarchaeia archaeon
GGTGAGGCTGGAGAAAGACAGGTTAAAGGTGTAAAAGTAGGTTTAGCTCATGTTTATGGTAGTGGAGGACATTGTGGGATAACAATTCTTGAAAGAGATTGGTAGACTATTCCTGCAATCCTTATTATTTTTTTCTAAGGTCTAAAACATTTTTAGCTTTATAGCCGACAATTGGAACTGTTCCTGGCGGTATAAGTTCAACTTCAACAGGCACCCCTAACTCTCTTTCTAAAGTTCTCTTAACCATAGCCTCATATTCTGAGTCTGGGATTTTTCTTGTTGTTTCAACTCTTACTTTTAGTGTATCCATAACATCAGCTTCTATAACTAACTGGTAGAGGCTAGTTGTGTCTGGAAGTGTAGCTACAACTTGTTCAACATCAAAAGGTAGAAACTGTTTACCTTTAACAGTAACCATGTCTCTAAGTCTACCAGGTAAAACCTCAAGAAATCTACCGTGAGTTCTACCACATTTACATTTCTCATATGTAATTGTGTTTTCTATAATATCCCCTAGACTGTATCTTATTAGGGGGAGAGTTAAAAGGTAAAGCTGAGTTATTACAAGCTCTCCTCTTTCACCTTCAGAAACTCTCTCACCGGTTTTTGGATCTAAAACTTCAACCATTGTTATGTCTTCCCAAAAATGTCTACCTTCATGGGCTTCACACTCACAACTTGAATAACCTTCAACGTTTCCAGCTATATTAAAAATATTTTCACCAACTCTTGGATGGAGTTCACGGAGCTTTTCTTTCATCCTTGGAGTTAGGGGCATACCTCCTGGTTGTAAAGCAACATATGGAGATGTTTTACCTAGTTTTTTCAAAGTTTCACCTATACGGATTAGAAGAATTGGTGTAGTCATACTTACATAGTTGTCTTCAAATTCACCCATAAACCTAGTCCAACCTTCAACATCCGCTAAAAAATTTTCAGAGCCAACCTGAAGAACTTTAGCTCCACAACGTTTACTAGCCTCATAAAAGGCTGGTCCATAAATGTAGAGTCTACCAGCAGGAAAAAGATTGTAAAAGACATAGCCAGGTCTAAGTCCAGCAGTCCAGGCATGTCTTGCACACCATTCCACAAGCAAATCCCATTCAAGATCTGTCCAAGGATGAATTGTCGGTCTTCCTGTTGTCCCGCTTGTAGTCCAAACAGACGTGACGTATGGAAGCATATCTTCTACAACCATACTACCATAAGGCGGATTTTCAACCTGATCCTTTCTTAGGTCTTCTTTACGTAAAATAGGAAGTTTAACAAGATCATCATAACCCTTAATATCTTCAGGTTTTACTTCCGCTTTTTCAAACCATCTACGGTAAAACTTTGAATTTTCATAAGCCCATTTAACAACCATTCTTAAATTCTTATTTTTTAATTTGTTTAATTCCTCTCTGCTTAAAGTTTCTATTTTTGGATTATAGTATTTAGAGTCTTTAGGTGGGGGGTAACTTCTATTAATCATTCCTGCTTTTTCAAACTCGTTATAGATTGCTTTAGCTTTTTCAAACACACTCATTTAAGACTCCCTTCTAAATTTTCTGTTTTTCTTTAAACTCCTTTAAAACTTCCTCAATTACATGAATTTTGTTGAGTAGCTTTCCAATACCGCTATGAAAAACGGTTATAAACAATGTTTCAAGTAATTCTTCTGGTTTTGCTCCAGCGTTTAAAGCTTCTCTAGCATGAACTCTTAAAGATAGATCGTTTTGATCCATTAGACTTGTTGCACACCAAACTAGATGTTTATATTTTGCTGGTAAAGCTGGCATATTAAATGTGTAAGTAAAGAATAGGTTGTAACGTTCAACCCAATCTGGGGCTTCAAGAATTAAAAACTTTAGATAGTCTGGAACCCATCCTCTCTCTTCTCTCATTTTTTCAAGAAGCTTTCTTGCTTTTTCTTCTTTTTCACTCAAACCTTTTCCCCTCTTTCCAATAAATTTTTAACAGTTAAGTAGAAAGATAAAGGTTTATTTTTGGTATGCTATACTATGGCTTATGCTAAATTAGGTTGGTTTACCTTTCCCCCAGAAATTTTCTGGTTTTTGATAATCCCATCTGTTTTTTTCTAACCCATATCTTTGGATGGGTTTTGTTAGATGGCGGTGGGCTCTGGGTGGTGGTATATATAAACCCTCTCTCAGGTTTCTTGAAATTTCGATTTTTATTTTTTTGGCTTTTGGGTTTTTGTAACCGCATTTTTTACATCGGAATCCTTTTTCTTTTCCCATAGAGTCTGTTCGCCTACCACAGTTTGGGCATAAGGGATTCTTTAACTCAAATTTTTTTATTAACTCTAAAACTTCGATTTTTTCCAAGTTAATTGTTTTGGGTGTTTTTGGTTTTGCTTTACGTAATCCACCATAAACCCTAACCTTATCACCAACAGTTAAATTTTTAACAACATCTCTAAAGCTTCCTGTGGGTTCATATGCTGCACAAAAAATTTCTCCTGTTTCATCAGATAATTTAAAGATTACATGTCCTCCAGGAATTGTTTCTGGTGGCTTTGAAACCCACCCCTCCACAACCACAGCCATGTAAGGTTTAATCTCACCTATTTTACATGTATGTCTTAGATGGTTGTCTGTCCCGTGGTTTGTTCTAAAAACAGTCCAACGTTCGATAGGTTCTTCAACTTTAACCATTTTTAAGGCTTTTAAAACAACTTCCGGTGATTCGCCTCTAACACCAAACAAGACAGGATCCGGTCCACGTGGCATAATTAAAACTCTACCAGTTTCAGGGTCTAGATTGTTAAATGTGTAGGGGTAGGTTTCTTTATTCATCTTAAAAACAGATTCAGGGTTTATTTTTCTTGGTTTACCCCAAAACCTTCTGGTTCTGTAGGCTATAGCCTCAAAAGTATAGTCGTCTTCTAAGGTTTCACCACAGGCAGCAAGAGCACCAACAATTCCTTGACAACGGTTAAACCCGTAAGCTTCTAAATGAAAAGTTTTAACAAGCCTTAAAGCTTTAGATAAACTTACAACCCTCCATAACGCTTCAGAACTAAAATTTTTAATCTGCTCTGGGACCTCTCCCCTTAAAAAAACAATCCCAGGATTAATGTCAGCATCATTCTCAAAATTTTTTTCAAAAAAACTTACTGTTTTCTCTCTAACCTCAACATAAGCCCAATCTGGTATTTCTAACCTTAAACATACAGCACCATTTCCACGAGTTTTCCATGGGATGTTAGGGTTTAACCTAATAAGATTAGGGTAGTCTAGAAACCTAACAAAATCAAGTTTATAAAGTAGCTCAATTAAGCATGAGGCCAAATAGGTTGTGCATCCACCTTCCAGTGAGTCTGTGTCATCCAAACCAATATGAAGCTTCAACAAAACCCTAAACAACAAAAACACTAAAAAATGTTTAGCATTTTTAGGTTAAATCTCCACAAGTACATCTTGTCTCATAAACTATGGTTAAAAGTTCATCAAAACCTTGCCATGTCCTTGCTGAGACAAGAGGAATTCTTTGAGAAGGTAAGAACCTTTTAAGCAGATTTGCAACCTCAAAATCTATCTCGCCTCTTAACCCCTTATAAGCTTTTGTTAAAAGTTCAGGGTTTAACAAAAAATCTTTTAACTCATTAACCTTTTTAGCTTCAAGCAAGTCAATCTTATTTAAGGCGTTAACCATTCTTATACCCAAAGTGTATCTTGCTGCAAGCGAGTATAAATATAGGCTTGGAAGATTATGTTTTGAAACCGTGGAATCAAAAAGAAAAATACAGCAGCAATCTCCAAGTTTTTCTACTATTTTTTGCCCAGCTTCCCTAAAAATAAACGGTTCAAGCTGACCTGGGGTATCAACCAAAACAAAATCCACATCAAAACTTGGAAGCTGAAGATTTGAAAGTATATCCATGGCCCTTAAGATAGCTCCATTTGGACCTAAACCTTCAGTCCGCATAATTTTTTCTACAGTAAACTTTTCTCTAACATCAAAGTCTGGTTTGTAGGGTGTTTCTAGGACTCCCGGATCAAGATTCATATATTTAACTGTGTATCCTTCCTTTTCTAGGTAAGAGCCGAAGCTTCCAGTAAGTAGACTTTTTCCGCAGCCAGCAGGCCCGAGAATTAGTAGATACATTTCCTTATCTAGAAAAACCTTTTTGGCTTAAAAACCTAACAAAAACTTGAGTTTAACTTTGGGTAAACCTATCCTAAGGGTAAACAAAAAGTTTTATGAAGCTAAACTTTTAAGGAGATATTCCCGTTTTCTCTTAGAGGTTAACTTAAACAACTCCACAAAAAGAGTTTATCTTGCAAATCCAGGTGGGCTTTCAACAGTTCTAAGGAAAGGAAGAAAAGTTTTACTTTTAAAGGCTAAAAAAGATAGACGGAAAAGTCTTTATGATGTTTTTGCTGTTAAAGTTAAGAGTTTCTGGGTAACAGTTCAGTCTACACTTGCAAACAGAATTTTTGAGGCTGCTGTAAAAGAAGGTTATTTAGCACCCTTTAAAGGGTGTAGAGTGATTAAAAAAGAAGTGAAGGTTAAGGGTTACGGGGTTATCGATTTTTTACTTAGAAGAAACGGTAAACCAGTTTTTGTTGAAGTTAAATCTTGTACACATGTTGAAGATGGGACAGCTAAATTTCCAGATAAACCAACAGGAAGAGGAAGAAGACATGTGGAAAAACTTATTGAGTATGCTTCTCATGGATTTAACTGTTGGATTGTTTTTGTTGTTCAACGTCCAGATGCTGAAAAATTTAAGCCTTTTTGGAAGGTTGATAAAAGGTTTGCTGAATCTTTGAATTTAGCCTCCAAAACAGGTGTGGGTATAGTAGCATTCACAACAGAGTTTAAGCCTACCCAAAACACAATTTTTATGGTTAAACCTTCAATACCAATTCTACTTAAAAACTCCCTTGGTGAATCTTTTTGATCGGAGGTTATGTACTTCTTCTTCTACTAAAAAAACATGGTAAAGTTAAGGTTGGAGGTTTAGGAGTTTTAAATTTTAAAAAAGGTTATTATGCCTATGTTGGTTCAGCGATGGGTAGGAGTATTAGCATAGAAAAACGTTTGGAACGCTATAAAAGAATAGTTTTAAGCAAAACTGGAAAGCTAAAGTGGCATATTGACTATCTTTTAGCGGATAAAAACGTTTCTCTTGTTGACTTTATTCCTGTTAAGTCTAACATGAGGGTTGAGTGTAGAATTTCAAAAAGTCTAAGTAGAGTTGCTGATGGGGTTGTTAGTGGTTTTGGCTCTTCAGACTGTAAAAATAGGTGTGTGGGGCATCTATACTACTTTAGGGTTAATCCTAAAAAATCTATTCTTAAAATTCTTAAGGAAGATGGCCTAATCTAAAAATAAAAGGGGAAGGAAAATTTTAGGTTTAACTTGATGGTTTTTCCACAGAGATTTCTATGGTGCTTACATTTGACTTTCTTGACTCTCTTTCAACAACCTCTGTCCCTATACTAATATCCTTAACAACCAAGTCTTTTACGAATGCTCTTCTTAACAACTCAACAACATCAACAGCTTTACTTATAGCTGCACCTCTAGCCTTTAAGACTATGCTTGTTACTCCTTGGTTAAAGAAGGTTACACAAGCTATAACATAGTTCATCACAGGTTTTTTTCCAACCAAGACAACATTAGACTTTGTTTCTTGTTGTTCAGACATCACTCTTCAACTCCTAAAAAGGTCTACATCGACCCTATTTGCTAAAATTTCCTCCTGAAACTACCCTGTTAATCAGCTAATTTTTTAGTTTTATGTGACTTAAAAGGTTTTAGGAGGAGAGTTAAAAAGTTTAGGTTAGGGAAAAAACATGAATAAAATCGGCAAAATTTTTCATGAAGGATTTGGGGTTAATGATTTAGGTCATCTAACCCTAGACGGTTATGATTTAGTTGAGTTAGCTAAAAAATATGGCACCCCGCTATATGTTGTTTCTGAGGAGAGGCTTAAAGAAAACTATAGAAGAATGGTTAAAGCTTTTAGCGAATCTTATCCTGGAAAAGTTGTTTTTGCTTATGCTGTTAAAGCTAATTATACTTTAGCCTTAGTAAAAGTTTTAGTATCTGAGGGAGCATGGGCAGAAACCTTTTCAGGTCCGGAGTTACATATAGCTTTACTTGCTGGAGCCAAACCTGAAAATATTGTTTTAACTGGATGTAACCGTTTAGAGGAGGATTTTAGAGAGGCGCTTCAACTTGGTGTTGGACTAATAGTTGTGGATTCTGTTTCTGAGCTTCAAAAACTGAATAAGGTTGCAGGTGAAACTGGTGTTAAGGCAAATGTTTTAATTAGAGTTAATCCTGCCTTAAAAATTCCAACTCATCCAAGAATTGCTACGGGTGTACGTGGAACAAAGTTTGGGTTAGACATTCAAAGTGGTTTGGCTTTAAAAGCTTTTGAGGAAGCTTTAAAAATGGATTGGGTTAGGGTTGTTGGTGTTCATACCCATATAGGCTCCCAAATTCTTAGGATTGAACCTTTTGTTGAAACTGCTAAACGTATAACTAGTTTTGTTAGTAGTCTTAATGAAAGGTTTGGGTTTAAACCTGAATGGCTTGATTTTGGTGGTGGTTTTGGTATACCTTATAAGCGTGAAGAAAAAAGTTTAAATCTTATTCTCCTAGCAAAAAGGATGACAAACATAATAGTTAAAGCCTTTAAGAAGTCTGGGTTAAATGTTCCCTCGTTACTATTTGAGCCTGGAAGAAGTCTTGTTGGAGATGCTGAAATTTTATTAGCTAGGGTTGGAAACATTAAAGATTCTCCATTTGGAAAATATGTTTTTTTGGATGCTTCAACAAACCATTTAATACCAGCTTTAATCACAAACCAATACTATGAAATTGTTTTAGCAAATAAGGTAAACAAAAAACCTGTAGAGAAGGTGAATTTTGCAGGGCCATTATGTTTTACAGGAGATGTTTTAGCTATGGGAAGAAAAACTCCAAAAGTTGAGGTTGGAGATGTTGCTGTAATTTTAAATGTTGGAGCCTACTGTAAATCAGCCTACGCAACCCATAATGCATATCCAAAACCAGCAACAGTAATGCTTACCAAGAGTGAAGCAAAAATTGTTCAGCTAAAAGAAACCTTAGAAAACATTATAGGAAGAGACGTATGGTAAAAATTCTAGGTTTTAACTGTTTTTCTACCAGAAGCCTTCAAGCCTTCCTCTATAAGCCAAAGTATAAAACTGCTTCGACTTATAGGTCCACGAACCTCATCTATAGCTTTTAAAACGTTTTCAGGTAAGGTTATAGCAACAACCCTCTTTTTAGCCAAAACTATTAACCTCTATTAACCGTTAATAGTTACTTTATTCTTCTAAGGATTTAAGTTTGAGAGATAGATGAAAGTATTTAAAT
>CAZAHF010000059.1:0-7254 GCA_964484995.1 uncultured Candidatus Bathyarchaeia archaeon
ATGGCTTCAGTTGAAGAGTTAAAACTTGTTCATGATGAGGACTACGTGGAGGAGATTAGAAATTTTTGTTTGTCTGGTGGAGGCTATTATGATGGAGACACCTACCTTTCCAAGGAAAGTTTTGATGTAGCTTCTTATGCTGTTGGTGGAATGTTAAAAGCTTTGGAAGAGGTTTTTAAGGGAAACTTTAAACGTGTTTTTGGTTTGGTTAGGCCGCCAGGACATCATGCTGGAGTTTATGGTAGAGCTATGGGTGCTTCAACAGTAGGTTTTTGTGTTTTTAATAATGTGGCTGTTCTTGCAGCTTATGCATTAAAAAAAGGTTTAGCAAAAAAGATTCTGATTTTTGATTTTGATGTTCATCATGGAAATGGAACTCAGGAGATTTTTAACAGGTCAGCTAAAGTTCTCTACATAAGCTTTCATGAGAAGGGAATTTATCCTGGAACAGGCTACGAGTTTGAGGTTGGTGAGGGGGAGGGGGAAGGTTTCTCTGTAAATGTTCCTATGCCTCATAGGTCAGATAACAAAATCTATTTGAAGGCTATGGAGGAAATAGTTATACCTATAGGTGAAGAGTTTAAACCAGACTTGGTTCTTTTATCAGCTGGATTTGATGCGCATCACTCAGACAATATTTCATCAATTCAACTTTCAGCTGAATCTTACTTTCAAATGACTGAGTTTATGGTTAAGCTTTCAAAAAAATATTCGGATGGAAGAGTTTTAGCCTGTCTTGAGGGTGGTTATTCCCGTGAAACCTTATCTAAGTCTTTACCAGCAACAATAGCAGCCTTAAACGAAACAAGAGTAGATGTAAAAGACAGCGTCCTTCAAGCTTCAACAAGTATAGTGGATAAGGCTGAAGAAACAATAAGGACTGTGAAAAAAATCCAGTCAAAATACTGGAAGATTTAGCTTAGTAAAAATAGTTTTTGGGAAATGTTAGTACCTGTATCTTTCACTCAACCATCTTTCAATAAACCTTCCAATAAATGTATATTCTGGGTGTGCATAGAACACATTTATAACACCTAAAAGTTCACCTTCAGAAACTTTACCATCATAGATTGGGTGAAATATTACCTCGTTAACCTGTCTTCTTTTCTCAATCTTTTTTGGCATACCCACAGTTACTAGTGAAACAACAAACCCTAACGCATGTCTCATAAATGAACATGGGAAAACTATAGATTCTGGAGGTATCTCAATCTTCTCAATTTTTATGTTTACTGGCTGATTTGCTTTAACCTCCTTTTCCTCTGCAGCTACAAGCATCAGCCAGACACCATCAGGTCCAACCTTATATGTATAGTTGTATGCTTCAACATTTGCTTTAGAAAGTTTTCCGCCAATCTTATCCTCCCAATAGGTTAAAACCACCATAACATTTTCACCATCAACCTCCTAACACCCAAACCATAAATATAAAAGTTTAACCTCTAAAAACCAAGAAAACCATAAAACCAACCTAGAAGCTTATATATTTATCCAAAACAACCTCTAACACCAGAAGGCCGCCGTAACGTAGCCTGGTAGCGTACAGGCCTGTGGAGCCTGGAGGCCGGGTTCAAATCCCGGCGGCGGCCTCCAAAATGTTAACAACACCAGTACGCTGTCAGCTAATTTTAAAAGTTGTAGATGTGGCTTTTGTCTACAAAGTATTCTTTTCCTTTTTTATAGATTTTAACTCCTTCTTTTTCTAGTAGCATTTTTTTTACTGTTACACCGTTTCTATAGTTTCCTAGGGATAGGTTTGATTTTACAACACGGTGACATGGAACCAGTAGTGGAAAAGGGTTTTTAGCCATAAAGTTTCCTACAGCTCTTGAAGCTTTAGGTTTACCTATGGCTTTAGCTATAATCCCGTAGGTTGAAACAAACCCCTTCGGAATTTTTATAGTCATTTTTAGAACCTCCCTACTAAACTGTGGAAGACCTTCCAAAGAAATTTTTACCTCTTCCCTAGGAGTTTTTCCCTTAAATATGTCTACTAAAACCCGGAATAGAGACTTTACATTATCTGGTATTGCTTTAGAAAGTTGGGCTTCCTGTTTTTTAGGAATGTTTTTAGTAGCGGTTTTAAAGGCGTCTTCCCTACTTTTTAATGAAAACTGGCAGGCTTCTACTTCTCCCTTATCGTTTAAGACTACACAATACCATACATTGTCTGTTTGATTACAGTAGGCTTTAAGCATAAATATTCATCCACTCATGATTGAATGTAACTTTAAAGCTTTTATCTTTTTTCTACAGCAAATCTAACTGGTGAAGTGTAAATGTTGATGTTTTTTATTGGTGGTTTGGATGAGTGTTAAAAGGTTGGAGGGTAAGGTTGCTATTGTTACTGGTGGTGGTAGTGGGATTGGAAAAGCGATAGCATTAGCTTTTGCAAAGGAAGGTGCTGATGTTATTATTCCAGACATAAATTTTGATGCTGCCAAAAAAACAGCCAAAGAAGTTGAAGATTTAGGCTGTAAAGCTTTACCTCTAAAAACCGATGTTTCTCAGAGAGTTGAAGTTGAATTTATGGTTGATGAGACTCTTAAAAGGTTTGGTAGGATAGATATACTTGTTAATAATGCAGGTATAACAATTGTAAAACCTTTTGAGGAGTTTTCCGAGGAGGAATGGGATAGGGTTCTTAGTGTTAATCTTAAAGGAGTCTTTTTATGTAGTCAGCTTGTTGGGAAACAGATGATTAAACAAGGTAGAGGAAAAATAATTAATCTTTCCTCTATTGTTGGAGAGATAGCTTTACCTAGAAGAAGTGCTTACTGTGTTTCCAAGGCAGCAATTATCATGTTTACAAAGGTTTTAGCTGTTGAGTGGGCTAAATATAACATAAATGTTAATGCTATAGGGCCAGGCTATGTGGAAACAGAGATGGTTGCCTCTCTAGTTAGAGAGGGTGTGGTGGATAGGGAAAGGCTAAAGAAAAGAATACCTAAGGGAAGACTTGCTTTCCCAGAAGAAATAGCTAAGCTTGCAGTCTTTTTAGCCTCTGAAGAGTCAGACTATATTACTGGAGAAACAGTTTTTATGGATGGAGGTTTTCTAGCCTACTGCTACTACTAGAAAGGAAAAAATAAACTTAGGTTGATTCTTCTTTAACCAAAAAAACTGTTAACCCGGCTATTGCTGAGAGGAGGCTTAACATGTAAACTCCTAGTGTAAAAGAGCCTGTTAAATCTCTTATTAAACCTCCAATCCATGGGGATAAGGCTGCGCCAATCATCATTATAGTGTTTGAAAAGCCAAAAGCTACACCACCCACCTCATGAGGAGCAACTTCACTAATTACCGCATAAATTATGGGGTAGGTTCCCCAAAGAAAAAAACCTATCAAAAAAACTGTTAAAACTAAAAACCATAAAGAAAATTTTCCTTCTAGGCTTAAAGCAAATAAAACCATAAAAAATGCTCCAGCAAAATAGGTAATCATAAGAACAATTTTTCTACCCCAACCCCTTCTAATAAAAAAGTCTGAAACTAAACCCACAATAACAAGTCCTGGAACACCTGAAAACCCAAAAAGTGCAGAATAAACAGAAGCCTCAGCTAAAGTTTTAACTCCAAAATCTAAAAATATAGCTGGAGTCCATGTAATCAGAAAATAAAAAATAAAAATTGAGAAGAATCCAGCTAAAGAAACAAGCCAAAAATTTCTTTTCCTAAAAACTAAAGAATAAGCGTAAAAAGAGCTTCGAGAATTTTGGGAGGCTGAGTAATCAGTTTTAGGTTCTTTTATTAATTTCCAAACTAGAAAGCATATAATGAATGCTGGTACTGCAAAAAAAGCAAAAGTCAGCCTCCAACCAAAGTTTTGAGCAAAATATCCGCCTAAACCAACTCCTAAAGCCATACCAACACACATACCAGTTAAAGACAAACCTTGACCAAAACCCATCTTTTCCTTGGGAGTGTTTAAAGCAATAAGTGGACGGTCATTCCCAAAATATGTTCCTTGACCTAAACCAGTCACAAGTCTAAACCCAAAAATCTGGAGAAAGCTTTGAGCTAAACCTGTAAAAACAGATGCAAACGACCAAATAGCGTTTCCAACTATAAGAACCTTTTTTCTTCCAAGCTTATCTCCAAGATAGCCTGCTGGAATCTGCATTAGAATATAGGCATAAAAATAGGCTGTAACAAGTAGACTAACCTCCGTATAGGTTAAATTCAACTCTTTCATTATTGGGATTAGCAAAGGGGAAATTACAAGTCTATTCATAAAAACCATTAACCAGCCAAAAAGCATCACAACCCAAACAACATGATAATACATCCAACGCATCAAAACCAGCTCTACAAAGAAGACATTATGAATGTTAAATTTAATCGTAGACTTAAATCTAACTTTAAAAACCATAAGAGAAGTATATAAATCTCCTCTTTAATCTAAAAAATTGCCAGTAAAACTAATTTTTCCTGGGGCTGAAAACAATGAGTAAGCCCCTAGTCTCAATAACAATTCCAACCAAGAATGCTGAAAAAACCATAGACCTTTGCTTAGAAGCGGTAAAAAACCAAACCTACTCAAACATTGAAACCATAGTTATCGACAGTTACTCAACAGACAAAACTAGAGAAATAGCTAAAAAATATGACACAAGAATCGTCATGTGTAAGGGAGGATTGCTTGAAGCAAGGTTTCTTGGAGTCAAAAATTCAAGGGGAGAATATGTGGTTTTGGTTGATGCAGACCAAATCTTAAAGAAAACAGCGATTGAAAGAGCTGTAAAGCTGGCTGAGGAAGAAAACTACGACATGATTATTTTAGAGGAGGAAAGTTGGCCTTTATCCAGAGGGTTTATAGCTAAACTTTACATGTCTTCAAAAAAGGTTATTAACTCAAAAATAACAGACCCAAAAGCATTAAAACCAGGTGAAGGATTTTTTGTCCCAAGATTTTTTAAACGTGAAATTTTAGAAAAAATTTTTGACGCGATACCAAAAGACATCATACCAAAAATAATTCACTACGACCACGACATAATCTACTATGAATGTTACAAGCTTTCCAAAAAAATTGGCATCCTAAAGGATGGTGTTTACCACATAGAGCCGGACCTAAAAAAGCTTTTAAAAACAAACCTTAGATATGGAGCATCCTTAAAAGTTTTCTCCAAGCTAGACTACTATAAGGATCTTATTAGAAAAGGTGAGTCAAGAATTTATATAGGTAGGCCTTTATGGTTAGGTCTTCAATCCTTAACTCTCTCACTAATTCTTAAAATTGTTCAAAGAATAGGGTATCTTCTACCTGCACAACCAAGCTAAAAAAATTTAGATTTAAAATAAATTTTAAAACAAATTTTTTCTAGACAGTTTTCTTATAGTTGACTAAAAAGGGTTTATGGAGGATGCTGTTTCCTTATGGGTGTAAAGCTTGAAAGAAGCTCAAAAAATCCTTTACTAACACCAACCAGTAACTGGTGGGAATGCAAACTTGTCTGTAATCCTGCTGTTGTATGGCTGGATAAAAAAATCCATTTGGTTTATACTGCTAAGGGTGAAGATGATATTGCTAGGCTTGGTTATGCATGTCTAAAAAACATTGATGAGGTTGAGGAGAGGCTTCCATACCCAATATTTCAACCTGAAGAATGGTTTGAAGTTAGTAGTGTTGAGGATCCTAGAATAACTGTTATGGATGATAGGCTTATCATGTTTTATACTGGAAAAGAACGTGATATGGCTAGGATAGCTGTTTCAACAATAAGCATAAAAGATTTTGTGGATAAAAAGTGGGTTTGGAGTAGGCATAGGCTTCTTTTACCTATTCTTGTTGGTGTTCATAACCGTAACGCTGTTCTTTTCCCTAAAAAAATCGATGGGAAATATGTTATGCTTCATAGACCTATGTGGATGAGTGAAAACATATGGATATCCTACTCCTACGATTTTTGGCATTGGTTTAACCATAAAGAGATTCTTAAAGTTAGACCTAAACATTGGGATGATGCAAAAGTTGGTTCTGCAGGACCGCCGATAGAGCTTGAAGACTGTTGGCTTTTAATCTATCATGGTGTTGAAGCTAAAACATGGACTTATAGGCTTGGCTATGTACTATTAGACAAAAATAATCCTGAAAAAGTGCTTTATCGTTGTGAAGAACCTATACTTGAACCTAAGGAAGAATATGAAGTTAAGGGTGTTGCATCAAATGTTGTTTTTTCATGCGGTCAGCTGGTTGTTGATGATGAGCTAATTGTATATTATGGGGCTGCAGATAGGGTTATAGGTGTAGCTAAAACCTCAATAAAAAAGCTTACCCAAAAAACCTAAAATTTTTTGAGTTGTCATGGGTAAGAAGATTCGAATCTATAAGAGAAGTTTAAGACTTAGAGAAATCTTGGAGTTTCTGCTTAAAAAATATAATGTTAAATGTTATTTTTGCGGTAAAGACCTTTTAGAAAGTCTTCCAAAACGTAGAGGAGATTATCTGACAATCCATCATTTGGATGGAAATAGAAACAACAACTCGATAGAAAACCTTGTTTTGGCTCATAGAAGATGCCATAAAGCATACCACCTAAAAATAAGCAAACAAAAACAAGGTAAAAATTAAGGTTAAATGTTAAACAAACATAAATCTAGAATTAGACTGGTTATCTAAACCAAAAATTTTTAGGAGTTGAACCTGCCTGAAAAACAAAAAGCTAAGTCTGCTTTTGATAGTTGTAGTGTTTTTGGCTTATTTTCTTTTGGATTTCTTTTTTGAGAAAAAGCTTGTTGGTGAAAACAAAATTTTTCCAGATTGGATTATGTTTTGGGATTCAAAAATTCTTTTACTTGTAAATAGGGAGTTAGCTTCCCCCTTCTTAGACATTGTTTTTGCTGGGTTAACCCATATTGGGTTAACCTATTTTTGGCTTGCTTTAGCAATTTTTCTCTGGTTTAAAAAAATGAGAGAGGAAGCTGTTTTGCTTACCCTAACAATAGTTTTAAGCTCTTTAATTGTTCTTCCAGCAAAATTTTTTCTTCCAAGAGCAAGACCATTTCTTCTGTTAGATTTAAGAACCTTATGGTTTGAGGGTGGATATAGTTTTCCAAGTGGACATGCAAAAAACAGTTTTGCTTCAGCAAAAATTCTAGGAAACAAGAAAAAGAAACTAAAAATTTTTCTTTATATTTTAGCGGTTGCTGTAAGTTTTAGCAGAATCTATTTAGGTTTCCACTGGCCAACAGATGTTTTAGCTGGAGCTTTAGTAGGATGGTTTTCAAGCAGCCTAATTCTTTGCTTTAGAA
>CAZAHF010000060.1:0-7218 GCA_964484995.1 uncultured Candidatus Bathyarchaeia archaeon
ATTTTGGCTGTTAGCATGGCGAATTGGCTGTTTAGGGTTGCCTGTAAACCTTGAAATTGTCCCTCCAAGCTTTTCAGCTGGTTTTCTATGGCTGATGTTTTTAGTTTGTTAGCATATTCTCTGAACTAAGCCGTCAAAGTTTGAGTCGAAGCTCAATATCTGGTTTATTTGGTTTTTTTGTATATGGGCTAGTGTGACACAATCTGTGAAACTTAAGAATTTGTTTTTAAGGTTTTGGAATATTTGCCATGCATGGTTGAAGACATCTTTTGTAGTCCAAAGTTTTGTTATTCTTGGTGAATCCATAATATATTTTCCTATGTCAATGGCAAGGTCAAGTCTTTTTGTTCTTAGGAGAGCAACCGTTATAGCCTCGTCTATAACATAATCTGAAGTGTATATTCTTCCAAACTCTGCTTTAAGCGCTCTTCTCATGAGTTTTTTGCTTCTCTCATGGAGTTTGTCATCAGCATTTCTTAATGCAACAAAAACGTTGGTATCCACAAATATAGCCAAAAATTCATCCTCCATAAAGAATTTCGTCTATCCTTTTTGAGGCATCTCTAACACCCCAATTTTTAGGTTTTTCAAGGTTTTTCCATGCAGGGTCTTCTTCGAGGGGAGGTAAACCCTTTAACCGCTTAACAATTTCCTCTTCGTTTTCAAGAGCATAATCTATTATTAGGCCTAAAAAATCCTGAAAACTTATTTTTACACCTTCCCTAAGCAGAAGGGAGGCTAAAAACCTATCCAGTTTCTCCTTCTTTTCCTGCTCGATTTTTACTGTGACAGACATTTCCACCGGAAGAAAAGTAGAAAAGTATCCATTTAAACCTTATGTTCAAAGGTTCTGTCTAGTTGGGTGTTGTAAACTTTGTGTTGTAAGGTCTGGTGTTAAGTCTGGTTTAAGTTTGGCGATAAGTTTATATTTCTGCGTTTCTATGTTTTTGTTGGGTTGGCTAAGACTATTCAAATTTCGGATGAGGTTTGGGCTGAGCTTACTCATCTTAAGGCAGATTTGAAGGCTAGAAGCTTAGATGAGGTTCTGAGGAGGCTCCTAGAAGCTTGGAAACATTCAAAGCAGTAAAGTCTGTAGGCATTCCCTGCCAACGCGTACGCTTGGAAGACCTAAAAAAAGTTTTAGACAAGAAAATAGCTCAGCTTAAAACGTTATCTGGAGAGGTTGAAGAAAAACAGGTTAAAGGAATAACTAAAACAAAGCTTAGAATATGGGTTGATAAAGGGGAGGCTTGGGTTGGCTCAAAAATAAACGTTGTAGGCATCTTAACAGATGAAGAAGGTTTAGGTCTTCCAAAGAGAAGCATAAAAGTATATGTTGACGGGAAAGACCTTAGTGTTACCACAGACAATAATGGAAGCTTTAGTTTAACAGTAAGCATATCCCACATATATAAGCTTAAAATAAAGGTTTACGCAACCTATACACCTTCAAACAAAGATGTTGGCGTATATGCATGGTCTAAATCCAACATTGTCACGGTTAAGCTTCTATATGATACGCCTATGTTAGAGGTGGCTGTTGATAAGGTTAAAGTTAAACCTTTAGAAACATTCAAAATTGAAGGCTACATATACCCGTCTAACCTAAAAGTCTGGGTTAAAGTCTTCCAGGAAAAGAAGGATTTAAAACCAAACATTGATGGAAGCTTCAACCTAACCATAAAAACACCAGCAAACATAGGTGAAGGAAAACATACCACACTGGTTGGACCCTACGCTAAAAACATAACAGCACCTATAACAAAAAAACTTGGCATAGAAGTTTACAGGCTACCGGTAAACCTAACATTTAAACATTCACCAGTAGCCCTAACAAACCTAAACTTTGAAGTCTCAGGTCTAGTTTTCCACAACAAAAAACCACTAAAAGAAGCTGAGGTAACAGTTGAAGCTTTTGGAGAAAAAGTTAAAACAAAAACAGGTTTAGATGGATCTTTTAATGTTAGGCTTCAGACCCCCTACAACCTTTACACTGGAAACCATCCTTTAACCGTTAAGGTTAACCCTAAGGAGCCTTGGTTTAGAAGCATCCAAAAAACCGTAACAGTTCCTCTACTAAACCTTTACATGTTGCTTCTACCAGCAACCTTAACAGTCATCTTGATTAGAAGGGTTTGGCCTTTAAAACATAAACCTAAGCCACCAACCTTTGAAGAGGTCTCAACCATAACACCGCCACAGCCAACACCTGAAAAGCTTCAAGGAATACTTAAAACATATTTTGGGGCTGTAAAGCTTATCCAAACCTATACAGGCATAGAATTAAAACCAAGCGATACTGTTAGAGAATACCTGTTTAAAGTTAAGCCTTACCTTGGTGAAGCCTACAAACCATTTAAAAAGTTAAGTCTCATACTGGAAGAAGTGGTTTATGGTAGTTTAGAACATAGCCTAAAAGAAGCTGAAAACCTGCTTACAGAAATTAGGGAGAGGATTAAGACTTGAAGCTTTACATGTTTTTAGGGTTTGTCCTAGCATTAATTTTTAGCGTAACATTTGTAGGTGTAACACCACCCACAGACGATTTTAATCCTGAAAATCCTGGATGGAACGGTATGTCGATTGCCAAGGCTGAGCTAAACCTTCAACCAGTAAGTATTGGCAATATAGGACGTTTAGATCCATCCTCCTCCGCTCTCCTCATAATAGGACCATCTAAACCCATCACAGATGGAGAGGCTGAAAGCATAAAGAGCTATGTTTCTAGGGGTGGCTTCCTAATCCTAGCTGATGACTTCGGCACAGGAAATAGTTTACTAGAAAAGTTGGGTGTAAAATTTAGGCTAAGCGGAAACCTGCTGATGGATCCACTATTTAAGGAGAGGGGGGAGGTTCTCCCAAAAATAGTAAAGCTTGAAGGGGGATTCGTTCCACATGCTAGGGAGTTGGTACTGAACTACGCAACAACAATTGAGGGGTCAAGCTTCAGGGTTCTCGCATACTCATCCTCTTTCAGCTATCTGGATCTAAGCCTCAACTTTAAACATGATGCGGGCGAGCCTAAAAGGACCATTCCCCGTAATAGTTGAAACATCCTATGGGAAGGGGAAAATAGTCGTCATATCCGACTCAAGCTTCCTCATAAACTCGATGATAGATTTGGGAGATAACCTAAAACTTGTTAATGTTTTAACAGATGGGAGACAGGCAATGTTGGATACATCACATTGGAAGCCAAACCTACACAAAAACAAGAAAAACTCTGCTAGGCTTCTTTAACCTCTTCAACATACCAGAAGTAAGATACACAGTAATAATGTTAGCTTTAATCCTAACCTCAACGTCAAAATCAAACCAACAAAAACGGTTACAAGTATTGTGGATGAGATCTTAAAAAACATCCAACATGGAATAGGAAAACCCTAGAAAAACTTGAAAAAGAACTTAAATCTAGCTCTAAATAGGATAAGATTTTTTAGAGAGAAATTGAACCATAGAGAAAAGCTTGATATGTTGGGAAGGACATCAATCTTTGGTTTTTTATGCGGGGTTAATTAGGTAAACCTTATATCGGTTTACTTCTACGTACTACTTTGTGAGATTATGACAGACTACATAACCGTCTCTGCAAAGATACCACGTAAATTGAAAGAGTTACTTGACTTATACGGTGTTAAAATAGGTCCTGTGGTTAGGAGGGCTTTGGAGGAGGAGGTTAGGAAATGTACATTGCTTAAGGTTAAGGAAGATGTTAAGAGGTTTAGCAGTAAACTACAGCATATATCCGATGAAGAGATTGCAAGACTGATAAGGGAAGATAGGGAGGGAAGATAACCTTATACGTTTTTGATGCAAGCTCCATTACTAACCTAGTCAAGAGGGGTCTACCAAGCTTACTTATTGAGGGTATAACGTTAGACCTTGCCATATACGAATGTTTGAATGCTGTGTGGAAAGAGTATAAACTGTTGGGAAGGATAGACAGGGAGACAGCGTTATCACTTATAAAGGCTATAGGCAACGTATTAACCGTTATCAAGATGGAATCAATCAAAGGCTTTGAAGATGAGGTTTTTAGTTTGGCTTGTAAAGAAAATCTAACAATATACGATGCCTCCTATCTTTACACATCTATAAAGATGCAAGCCACACTCATAACCGATGACCAAAAACTAAGGGAAAAAAGCTCCAAATATATCAAAGTATTAAATACGGAACAGTTAATCCAACACGCTACTAGAAAACCAAAAAGAACTTAGAACAGGCTGTCAAAAAATTCTAGGGATCAAATGCCCCTAGCAACTTCCTCTTCATTCAATAACTAAATTACCGTTACCACTATTAAGGTTCGCTCAAACCTTATCATTATAACTATAAATCCTTTTAATGGTTTCTTCATTCCAGTTTAAAGCAATGAGAGGATCAGCAAAACGTCCAACAATAAGACACAAATTAACAGCATAAGGTCTAAACTCAAAAGGAAAATCCAAACTTTGAGGAGTCAAAACAACAACCACCATAAACCATACAAAAACAATTCAGAAAATGAGGGTTTTTTCCGCTCCGTAGGTTAAATTGTTTTTGTTTGTTTTATTTTGTCAGGCGTTACTATATTGCGTATAGGATGACCTTTTTCTCTAAGAAAATCGATGAACTCCCTGTCTGCTGTTAGTAGAAGGAGATGTAGTTTCTGAGAAGTCGCATATATTAGGTTATCGATGTAGTCTCTGTGTCCTTCATGATACAGTTTATAAGCATCTATGTAGGCTTGTGGATGAGGAGTGACCTGTTTGTACGTCTCCATTATCGACTCTATTCCCTCCCTAACCCTATCAAGCTTGTCAGCTGAAACTACTTTAACGATCTTCCACATGGCTTCTAAGATGCTTACCTCCAGATAATGTATTTCAGCCATGTGAAAGTATTTTATGGCTTCCATAACTTCTTTCTCGGTTTCTATACCCATTGCTGGAAGGAGAAAGCTCGTATCGACTAAAAGTCTTGGTTTACTCTTTGAGGTTCTTTCTTTGCTGCTCAATACTTTCATCCTCAAGCTCCTTAAGAGTTATTTGGGCTACCTTCTCACCATGCAATGATAGCCATATGGCATCACGTAGCGGTTCAATAACTATTTTATTTTCTGTAGCCGTTATTCTAACAGCCGAACCCTCGTCCAAGCCTAGATTTTTAGCTATCGTCTTAGGAATGACAAGTATGCGTTTCTTTCCGATCCTTGCTTTAACTGTTAGACTCAACACCATCACCAGAACTATATGTTTAGTTAGAATTAATAAATTTTCCGATTAAAAACATTTTATCTAACTTTACGCTAATGTTGGATTGAGAATTGTTCAATACCTAATCCTATAGCTGCAAACCTCAGTTTAGGGGTTCTGAGAAACATACCTAAACATTACTGTTGGTATGTTTCTTTTGGGATTCATCAGCCTAATACTCCTCTTGGGTTCATTGAAGTCTTCATTAGCCTTCTCTCCTGTCTGGGTGAACCCGCTCCATCCATTCATCAGCTCATCGAAGAGCTTTGGGGATGGAGAAAGCCCCTCCATTTGAAGATATAAATTTATGGATGCGTTTAACTGTCTGTTGATTTTTAATCCACAGAATTTACATTCATAAGATGCTCCTTTTAGTGCTTCATTTAATTCACCACATCTGGAGCATTCCTTAGTTGAGTTATGCGGGTTGAGGAATTTAATGCTAGAAAAGCCGTGGATATGCTCTTTGAATTCCTTAGTTAGGAATGTTGTCAGCTTATGCAGGAAGTCTCTTACCTTATTCTTTTCACGTTTAGAATATTTAGCTAGAATCCTTCTTAGCGCGCGCTAACATAGGCGATATCGTCTATTGGTGACATCTTTAAGCTCCTGTAGATCTTCAACGCTTGACCCTACCCATCATCACCAATAACCACTTATAAAATTTGCAGCCTTGGATTCTCTGGGAGTAGGAACTTCACATTAGTCTAAACCTGAAGATGAAGACCTCAGCTATACCCCTCGCTTGAGGGTGGAGGAGGGGTTAAGGTAAAAGCTGATGATGTCTGTGATGTTTAGAGGAGTGAGAATTAACCCGCTATAGGTATGGTAACTATTTTTCTGATAGCTTCTGAACAGACTTCTTTGTATACTCAACGATCCATTCAACATATTTTACATCATTCTCGATGTATTCTATGCTATATTTTGCTTCGTGAAAATTCCCATATATGTATTTCGTAAGCTATAGCCCATGTTTGCTCAATCCTTGGCTCCTTGAGAATTTTTGAGAGTCTTCTAGCTGATTTACCTAAGAGTTGTGTCCACCATCTCCCCTCGGTTTTTGCCTTCTCATATTGTGGAAGTTTATGTAATTGACCCAGTATTTTCACGCATTCTTCAACCGCTTTATATAGCTTCTCTGAGGCTTGTATAGGATCTTTCTTCTTCATGTAGTCTTTAGCTTCTTCTAAACTTTTCTCAGCAAGTTCTAGGCGAATTTCAGCCTCCTCATTTGGATCTAATCCTAGCTCCCTTAAAATGGCCTCAACGGTTAACGATCTCAAATCGATGCTAACTTCTTCGCTTTCTCAACGATTCCGCTTGGAATTGTGATCGTAGCTGACATTTCCTCAAAACTCCTTAAGCCCACCTAATCGATAATCATTCACCTTCAATCCCAATAGGTATCAACTTCAAGTTTAAATATTTCCTCAACACCTTCTCCAACCCATTCCAGCGGTGGCTGTCAAGATACCCAACTTCTCAAAGTCCCCCAGAAGGGCGTAAACCTCATGGTGAAGGAGGGCGAATTCGTATCAATCTGGGCAAGTCGGGCGTAGGAAAGACAATCCTGCTTAAAAATTATGGGCTTGTTGGAGACACCGGACAAGGGCGAAGTCAAGCTTTTCAGAAGAACAGTCAACGGGCTGAGTTGACTCAGCCACGGTAAAATGGCGCCAAGCGTATTAACCTAAGTAGATGCTGTTAAGGCTTTTAAGTTTCTGCACGAGTTTGAGTGCATCCTTCTCTGTGTGCTTCAAAGTTTACTTTTGTCAGAAAGTTGTGGTAGTAGTTCGCATGCAGCCTTTCAATACTTGCAAAGAGTCTTCCCAGAGACTCCTTTAACTCTTCAGATAGCCTCTCCACGATTTCAGCACAGTCCCTATGAGTATAGTGACTCCAACCCTTTTTCTCCTCGATAGCGTTAAGGAGAGCTGTAATGGCACCCCAATATTTCTCACCAGCCTGGGCTAGCTCA
>CAZAHF010000061.1:0-7088 GCA_964484995.1 uncultured Candidatus Bathyarchaeia archaeon
TGCAATACACTGCATTGCAGTGTCATGCACAACTTTTTTAACTTTTTAAACCCCAAAATTAAATTTTAAACAGAAAGAAGTATGGTTTCCCAAATAAAAGAAGACATTAAAAAAGCTAAGAAAGAGTTAAGAGAAAAAATTTGGCGTTTGATGGAAAATAGGAAAATAGCAAGATTTCCCCTTCCACTAAAAGATAGAATTCCAAACTTTGAAGGCTCGGAAGAAGCAGCAAAAAAGGTTAAAGAACTAGAACTATGGAAAAAAGCAAAAGTGGTTGTAGCAAACCCAGACTATGCACAAAAAAAGGTTAGAGAATATGCCTTAAAAGACGGAAAAATTTTGGTTATGGCCTCACCAAAACTAAAACAAGGCTACCTACTCATCAACCCAGAAAATGTAAAAGGAAAAGAGGAATTTGCTTCAACAATCAAAGGAGCCTTTAAATATGGTAAAACTGTCAGCTTAGACAAAATGCCCAAACCAGACCTAATAGTCACTGGTTGTGTTGCTGTAGCCAAAAACGGTTTTAGACTTGGAAAAGGAGGAGGTTATGGAGACAGAGAGGTAGGAATGCTAAGAAAAAGATTTGGCTATGTTCCGGTTATTACAACAATCCATGAGGTTCAAATTGTGGATAAAGTTCCTGTTGAAGAAAATGATGTGAAGATTGATATAGCAGTTACACCAACAAAAACAATCCTCTTCAAAGAAAACCTAATATAATAAACAGATAAAAATCTCTTTTTGTTAAGTAAATACGTTGAGGTGTTTTTATGGAGTTAATGGAAGCAATAAAAAGTAGAAGAAGTATAAGAAGCTACAAACCAGACACTATTGAAGAAGAAAAGTTAAACCAAATTTTTGAGGCTGTAAGGTGGGCTCCCTCATGGGCAAACACTCAATGTTGGGAATTTATAGTAGTTAAAAATCCCGAAACAAAAAAGAAGCTTTCCGAAACCTTAAGTAAAGGTAATCCTGCAACAGACGCAGTTAAAACAGCACCAATAGTTCTTGTTGCATGCGCCAAAAAAGGTGTATCAGGATATAAACGTGGAGAACCCATGACAAGTAAAGGTGACTGGTACATGTTTGACATGGGTTTAGCAATTCAAAATTTAACTCTTGCAGCTCATAGTCTTGGCTTAGGAACAGTAAACATTGGAGCGTTTAACGCTGAAGAAGTAGCTAAAATTCTTGGAGTTCCGGAAAACATTGAGGTTGTTGAGCTTATCCCATTAGGCTACCCAGAAAAAATACCAAATCCTCCACCAAGAAAAAACATTGAAGAATTTGTCTTCTACGAGAAATATGGAAACAAACAAAAAAGCTAAGAAGGTTAGGATAACTCTCCAAAAAATCTTGTTAAATCTTTTGATGGTTTTAGACTACCAAGCTGCTCTTTTTTTATTCCAAACATCTCAAGAATCCTTAAAGCTGCAGGAATTATCTGGTTTTCTATATAATAGTTTGTGTCAAGTTGGTCTGGTTTAGCCATAAGATGAGGAACAGCCTTCTCATAAAGTTTTCCTTCACCCTTAACAATAACATAACCAATCTTATCACCAACTGTAAGATTCCAGCCTGCACGCATAAGCTTTTTAGCAGCCTCTACATGAGGAGCTTTAACCTGATAATCCTTAACCGATTTAGTTATAGTTTTCCAGATTATGAAAGGCTCAAGCTCCAAAACTCCTTCTCTAAGCTTTTCCGTGTATTCCCTAACATATTCAGCAGCCTTTTTTGGGTTTACCTCCCTTAAAACTATCTCTAACACCTTCTCCTGAACCTGCTTTGCAGCTTCACACCAGTCACCTCTAGCAACCTCAAGCCCTACAACATCAATCTTTCCATCAGGTAAAAGTCCGGCATACCTCTTTTTTGCTTCTGTAAACAAAATTCTTTGATAAACAACTTCAGGTCTAATCTCTAAACCTATCCTCTCCTTAACCTCTTCTAAAAACTTCTCAATTTTTGCTTCATCATACTTCACAAAGATACTGTCTGTGTCACCATAAACAACTTCAAGCCCATGTTTTTTTGCAAGCCCAATAGTTTCTATTATTGTTTTTCTTCCCCATGCAGCTGTAGCCTCAGCAACTTCACTCACATACCATCTTGCACCTCTCCAACCACAATACCCATAGGTTGCATTTGTGATAACCTTAATGCTTCTCTGTCTTGCATCCAAAATTTTGTAGAGTTGACTATCCGTGTTTAGTTTACCCATCTCCTTCTGAATATTTTTTCTTGCCTCCATAAGTTCTAACAAAACCTGTTTATAAAATCCCGGTGGTTCACTTCTAAACCTATGATTTACCTCTGGAGCAACATAAACATCTCCTTCTGCTTTTTCTCCTGGTTTTAGGTAGGTGTCTGGTGAGAGATTATACTTAACCATTAGGTTTGGATACATAGCACTAAAGTCTAAAACAGCTATGTTTTCATGTAACCCTGGTTTAGGCTCAAGAACCATCCCACCCTTATACGGATAGAAAGGCTGTTCAACTCTTTTAGGAACAAGTTCACCAAAAGCTAAAGCTTTACGGATAAGATACCAGTCAACCCTAAAACCAACAGCAGCAGTACAAACAAAGTCAGCCGGTATCCCTATAAGGTTTGCAAGCTGAAAAACAAAGTTTAACATAGAGTCTGAAACCTGCTTTACAAGCATAACATTATGTTCACAAAGCCTAACAACAAGACTTCTTTTTTCTTTATCTTCCCAATACCTATGAATTTCGGTTTCAAGAATTTTTGTTGGAGGCTCTGTCTCTTTTACTCCAAGAAACGCAGCAAAATTTTCAAGAGTTTTAACTTTAACCTCTGGAAAGTCTTCAGCAAGATCCAATAAGTCTATATTTAATCTTCCAACAATAGAAACATGTCCATAAACACTTGTATGAGGTTCTTCCCCAACCCTATCTATAGCAAGTTTAACACCAACTTTTTTTGAACGTTGAAGTAGGTAAGGCCAATCCATCCTGTTTGAGTTATACCCAACAACAACATCAGGATCAAACTGTTGAATATAATCAACAAACTCTTTGATTAAACCTTTATCATCACCATTTTTTGCTGTAAAAACTTTTTTCTCCCCATCATTATTAACAGTTGAAACAACAAGAATAGGATCTCGGTTTGGATTTGGTGAACCTATCTTTGTATGATAAATAACTGAGAAAGCTAGTAATTTAAGGGGTGGGAGGTCAAACCTTTCATAAGCTTCTGGTTTACCTTTTACAAGATAAACCTCATCAACTTTAACACCTTGAATAGGACTAATTTTTTCAGCTTCAACCTTATGCCAACCACAAGGTTTTAAGTCTTGTTCAACAAGATAAAGCGAGGAATATCTTAAGTCATCATGAAAAGTCTCCTTAACTAAAGGATTTTTTATCAGATTTTTTATATGCTGATCAATTTTTTCATGGTTTTTAAGAATAACCTTAACTACCTTAACATTCTCCCCAAAATACCTTTTTTCTTCAACACGGGTATCAATAACGTCAGAAAACTCTTTTTTTATCTTCTCAGCTAAAATATTTACATCCTCTGGTTTTTTAGGTAAAACATAAAAGTATGGTTTAAAGTTCCTGTCTATTAGCAGAATTTTTCTTCCTTTTTCATCTAAACCCCAAACTCTTATTTCAGGAATGTTATTAACAACCTCTTGATTAACATCTAGAAGCCAAAAATCAACTTTCAAGGTTCTACCCTTCCTATTCACAGTAAAAGACACGTAATCATCTAATAAGCATTACAAGCTAAACATTCTATCCATTTCTATTTAAGTTGAAGCTTCATAACAGCAGCATCCTCCCCATCTTCATAATAGTTTTTAATTGTGTAAACATGTTTAAATCCAAAACTTCTGTAGAGGTTTTGAGCTGGAATATTGCTTTTTCTAACCTCAAGTTTAACTTCACAAACATCCCTTTTCCTAAGAATCTTTAAAAGAGATTCAAGTAGCTTCTTTGCAACACCCATCCCTCTATAGGAGGAATGAACTGCTATAGATGCTATATGTACTGTCTTATTTTTCTCAGATATTGAGGCTATATAGCCAACAACCTTCCCATCTATAACTGCAACAAGAAAATCTCCAAACACTAGGGTAGCTAAAACCTTAAGCAAAGGACCTGGATAAGGGTCTATAAAAGAAGATCTTTCTATAGCTTCAAGTTCAGGTAGATCCTTTAAATTTACAGGTCTAACTTTAATATTAACCATTTTTTAGCTATTGTTTTAAGGCTCAACAGCCTCTTTTATATTTTAAGTCTAACCTAACTACTGTTCGTTTAAGGGAAGCCTAAAAAATGAGGTTACTTGAGCTAGACAAGAAGAGAGGTATAGTTAGTTTAGTAGTAGAAAATTTAGATGATCTTTGGCATCTTTACAATCTAATCCAGAAAGATGATATTGTTTATGCAAAGACCACCCGTGAGATTAAAGTCAGAAACGGTTTAGGGAAGCCTGTTGAAGGAAGAAGAATTCTTTTAACGCTTGGATTAAGAGTTACTGAAGTTTTTTTTGATAAAAGCCTAAACAGACTTAGGATTAGAGGTGTTGTTATCGAGGCGCCTGAACGTTATGATGGAATTATGGGTTCTTACCATACTTTATCAATCCAACCAAACAATACCCTCAAAATAGTTAAACAAAAAATTTTAGACTATCACTTAAAAAGAATAGAGGATGCATGTAAAACTAAAACACTACCTGTTATTATTGTATCTTTAGATGATGAGGATGCTTGTGTTGCTGTTGTCCATAGATTTGGATTTGACATAAAATTTGAGAAAAAAGTTAGGCTTCCGGGAAAACTTGAAGTTGAAAAAAGAGATGAGGCAACAAAAAAATATTTTTCTGAAGTTTTGAAAGCCCTACAAGAAAACCTAAAATCTTTAAAGAATAGTGTGGTTGTCGTAGTTGGACCAGGCTACATAAAAGATGAATTTGCAAAATATTTAAGGGAAAAGCTTAAACCAAAACCAAAAATCTATGTTGGCTCTACAAGTGCATCAGGTTTAGCTGGTGTAAGTGAAGCTATAAGAAGCGGACTACTTCTAAGCATAGCTAAAGAGCACAGGTTTCTTAGAGAAACTCAGCTTGTTGAAAATCTTTTTGCTGAACTTGCGTCTGAAAAAGGTAAGGCTGTTTATGGTTTAGAGGAAACAGAGAATGCTGCAAGAATAGGGGCTGTCAAAACCTTAATGGTTGTTGACAAGCTTTTAAGAGAAGCTTCAGATGAAGAAAGACTTAAACTTGAGGAGGTTATGCGTTTAGTTGAAAGTAAGGGTGGAGAGGTAACAGTTTTAAGTGGTGACCATGAGGCAGGAGAAAAAATTTTATCTCTGGGTGGTGTTGCAGCAATTTTAAGGTTTCAAGTCTAAAAATATACCTTTTGGAGGGAAAACGTTTATGGGTGTTATAATAGTTTTTACCACAACACCAACATTAGAGAACGCAGAAAAAATTTCAAGTATGCTTGTTGAAAAAAGACTAGCTGCCTGTGTCTCTATACTAGGTGAAGTTAAATCAACATTCTTTTGGGAGGGAAAAATTGAAAAAGAAAAAGAGTATCTAGTGATGATAAAAACAGAAAACAAGGTCTTTGATGAAGTCCTAAACCTAATTAAAAAGATTCACCCATATAAAGTTCCAGAAATTTTAGCTTTAAATGTTACCACAGGAAATCCGGACTACGTAAAATGGGTTGAAGAAACAGTTCAGAAAGGATGAAGCATTTGACATTGTTTGATCAACTATCCTTTTACCTATTCATTTTTCTTCTAGCTTGGATTATAGCATATTTAGTTGGAGAAAAATTTAGGTTAAAAGAACGTGGAATAGAGATATTCCCATTAATCCTGATTCTTAGAACACGGAAAGCTAACAGAATTCTGGATACAATCGCTAAAAAAACAGGCAGAATTCTTCCAACAGTTGCAAACATTTTTATTGTTTTAAGCGTTGGGTTAATGGTTTTTGGAGCTTACACTTTAACCAAAAACCTTTTTTATCTTTTTTATAGGGTTGAAGCAGCAGTTCCAATTTTCCCTGCAGTACCAATGATCACGGTAAGAGAATCGCTCCCATACTTTCTTGTCTCTGTTGCTATTATAATATTTATCCATGAATTTGCTCATGGGATTGTTGCAAGCCATGAAAAAGTGAAGGTGAAGTCTGCTGGCTTTATGTTTTTAGCAATAATACCTGGAGGGTTTGTTGAACCGGATGAAGAGAGTTTTAAAAAAGCAGAACTAACAAAAAAGCTAAGAATTTTAGCTGCAGGTTCCTCTGCAAACCTTGTTTTTGGACTTGTTATGATACTTATACTAGCAGCCTTTTTCCCACCTACTGGTGTTCTAATTCAGGGTGTTGTTAATGACAGCCCTGCAGCAAAAGCAGGTCTTCAACCTGGAGATGTTATTAAGTCCGTTTATGGTAAGCCAACACCAAACCTCAACATTTTTCGTGAAATTATGAGAGATGTAAAGGTTGGGGAGACTGTTGTTTTAGAGGTTGAATTTAAAAATGGGTCTACATCAACTTTAAAAATTAAGACTATTAGTGCACCTGAAAACAAGAGTAGAGCAATTATCGGGATATATCCGTCAGACTACATTAAAATTACACCTTTATATCTCACAATTTTTTGGGTTCAACTTTGGTCTATAAGTATAGCCATAATTAACATGTTACCAATCTACCCGTTGGATGGAGGAAGCTTTGTCTACTATCTGCTTGAAAAATACTTTAAAAAACATGCAAAAACTCTTAAGATAATTATTTCCATCGTTTTTGTTGCTTTACTTGGACTAAACATTGCGTTAACATTCCTGAGATTTGGCTTTATATCCATCTAGCTTAACAATAAAATTCTAGGTTACACTTTTATCCTTCTTTTTTGGAGAATTATATATAGGTTTAAAGTTAAAAGAGGAGAACTTTTTGGATAAAAACTCCCTGTTTGAAGAAGAGAAATATTTGGTTCGTCCAAGCCTAGTTAAAATAAAGTCAACTCTTATTGTTGAAGGGAAAGGTGCGATAGTAACAGACATAGATGGAAACCAGTATATTGACAA
>CAZAHF010000062.1:0-6690 GCA_964484995.1 uncultured Candidatus Bathyarchaeia archaeon
TTTTTGGTTTGTTTTTTGTTTTTGGTTTTTTATAAGGTTTTTCTTTTTAGCTGTTTTTCGATTATCTGGTTTTTGTGTAAAGCTTTATAAGGATAATCGAAAAAATTTTTTGGTTTTTGGGTGTTAGTAAGCTAGTTTGTCTATCCATGGGTAGAGTTCTTTTAGTTTTTTTATTGTTTTTTCTATGTTTTCTTTTGGATATTCGTAGGGGAGAAGTTTTCCTTCAAAGAAGTCTTCGTAGGCTTTCATGTCAAAGTGTCCGTGTCCAGACAGCATAAACAAAATTGTTTTTTCTTCATTTTTTTCTCTACATTTGATAGCTTCATCAATAACAGCCTTAATAGCGTGGGAGGGTTCTGGTGCTGGAATCATACCTTCAGTTTCAGCAAAAAGTTTTGCAGCCTCAAAAACTTCTGTTTGGTTGTAGGCTTTAGCTTCAACAATACCCTCCTTAACAAGTAAACATAGGGTTGGTGCATCTCCATGGTATCTTAAACCTCCTGCATGAATTGGCGGTGGAACAAATTCATGGCCTAAAGTATACATTTTAAGTAGAGGTGTCATTCTTGCAGTATCTCCATGGTCATAGGTGTAAACTCCTCTTGTTAAGGTTGGACATGCTGTTGGTTCAACAGCTACAAACCTAACATTTTTCGGAGCTTTACCTGAAACCTTGTCATAGTAGAAGGGCCAGTAAAGCCCTGAAAAACTACTTCCACCACCAACACAACCAAAAATTATGTCTGGATAATCATCTAAAAGTTCAAACTGTTTTTTAGCTTCTAAACCCATAATGGTTTGGTGGAGAAGCACATGGTTTAAGACGCTTCCAAGACTGTATTTTACATCCTCATGAGTAACAGCGTCTTCAACAGCCTCACTTATAGCTATCCCTAGACTTCCGGGGTTATCCGGATCCTGCTCTAACACTTTCTTACCAAAACTTGTTCTGTCACTTGGGCTTGGAAAGATTTCAGCACCCCAAAGTTGCATAAGAAGCCTACGGTAGGGTTTTTGGTAGTAGCTAACCTTAACCATATAAATTGTAGCTTTTATACCGAACATAGCACATCCAAAAGCTAAAGCTGAACCCCATTGACCTGCACCAGTCTCAGTGGTTAACCTTTTTACACCTTCCTTCATGTTATAGTAGGCTTGAGCAACAGCAGTGTTTGGTTTATGGCTTCCGGGTGAACTTAAACCCTCGTATTTATAATAAATTTTTGCAGGAGTTTTTAGAGCTTTTTCAAGTCTTACAGCCCTATAAAGAGGTGTTGGCCTCCATAACTGGTAGACCTCCAAAACCTCTTCAGGTATCTTTATCCAACGCTCACTACTCATCTCCTGTCTTAAAAGCTCCTTTGCAAAAACACGCTCCAGCTTTTCAGGTCTCATAGGCTCCCTAGTTTCAGGGTCTATGGGTGGTGGTAGTGGTTTAGGTAGGTCTGGTAGGATATTATACCAGCTGGTTGGTATTTCATCAACCGGCAGAGTTATTTTTGTTTTGTTCATTTTTCTCACCGCATGTACAGCATACGTATTTTTTGTCTATTATTCATCACAAACGATATATTTATGTGTTACTTGTACATTTATGTACCTATGATGGGGATGTGGCAAAAAATAGTTGAACACTTAAAAGACCATCCTGAAAGACTTAGTGTAGCAAAAGTTTTGGTGGAAAACGGATTAAGTATAAAAAATGGAAAAATTTACTGTAACGAGATAGAAATACCAGTAGTTAAAATTGCCAGAGTTGCAAAGGTAGATAGAAGAACGGTAAATCAAACAATAAAAATGGTAGAAAGTATACCAGAGCTTCAAACAATCTTTATGCATATAAGGTCAGCTGGACATTCATTAAAAGAAATAGCAAAATACCTAAATCTTGGTGTTGTAGAAATCACACCTATAAGCGCAAAAATCCCAGGTATTCTTGCAAATGCAGCAATGCTTCTAGCTGAAAAAAACATAAGTATAAGACAGGCTTTAGTTGACGATCCTGAACTTTCACCTGAACCAAAACTAACCCTAATAGCTGAAACAAAAATTCCAGGAGAACTTGTTCCGGAATTCTTAAAAATTAAAGGTGTAGAAAAAGTCTCAATCTACTAACCACAAGTGAAAAATTTTGATTTTGACCCTTCTAGCCTTAACTTTAGCCTCATTTACTATTGCACTTGTTGGAGCAGTTATTCCTGGACCTGTTTTTGCTGTTACAGTAGCTGAATCTATGAGGAGAGGAAGTATTGCTGGACCTCTAATTGCTATTGGCCATTTTTTAGTTGAAGTCGTAATAATTGTTGCAGCTTTTTTTGGTTTAGAAAGCCTACTTAAGCTTGAAGCTACAAGAATAGGTTTAGGTTATTTTGGTGGAGTAGCCTTAATTCTTATGGGAATATACTTTATAAAAAACGTCGGAAAAAATGGAGAAAACCTAAAAAATGGTAAGAATAGAAATACCTTTCTTCATACACCTGTTTTTAGTGGTGCTTTAGCTAGCTGTTCAAACCCGTATTTTTTCTTATGGTGGGTTACACCAGGTTTACCTTTAATGTTTAAAAGTCTTGAGGTAGCAGGTTTAACTGGTTTTATCTTCTTCTATATTGGTCATAGTTTAGCAGACCTTAGCTGGTTTAGCTTTGTTAGCTACTCAACCCATAAAAGCAAAAAAGTTTTAAACAAAAAGGCTGTGGGAAGAATAATTTTTGGAGGGGCGATCTTTCTAATAGTGCTTGGAATATACTTTATCTACTCGGTTTTAATATTATAAAAAAGGTTAAGAGTTTTTAGTGAGACTCTTTAACCACTTCACAAAGCTCAAAAAGAACTCCAAGAGTGCTTTTTGGATGAATAAAAGCAATTTTTGTTCCATGAGCACCAGGTCGAGGTTTTTCATCTATAAGTCTTAGCCCCTTCTCCTTAAACCTTAAAAGCTCAGCTTCAATATTGTCTGTTTCAAATGCAATATGATGAACTCCTTCACCTCTACTTTCTATAAATTTTGCGATAGGACTTTGAGGGTCAGTAGCCTCAAGAAGCTCAATTCTTGTGTCGCCAATAGGAATAAAAGCAATTTTTACTTTTTGCTCTTCAGAGGTTTCTATATCTCCAACCTTTAAACCAAAAACTTCCTCGTAAAGCTTTCTAGCTTCCTCGATGTTTTTTACAGCAATACCAATATGACTAATCTTTTTAATCAAATTTTTCACCTCACACAGATAGAGAATATGTTGTTAACCTAGTTAGCTTATCTAAAAGATATTAAATTATTGTTGATGCCTTATATTCTCCAAAGACTTCTCTAAGCACATCTGAAGTTTCACCTATGGTTGCATAAACCCTAACAGCATCAAATGTTGCAGGAATAATGTTTTCACCTTTCTCCGCAGATTTACGTAGGTTTTCCAAAGCATTTTTAACTTTCACATTATCCCTCTCACTCTTAACCTTTTTCAGCCTTTCAATCTGTCTTCTTCTAACCTCCGGGTCAACCTTTAAAATTGTAACAGGAATCTCTTCTTCAGTAATAAACTCGTTTACACCAACAATAATCTCCTTCTTACTTTCAACATCCTTCTGGTATTGGTAGGATGCGTCAGCAATCTCTCTCTGATAAAAGCCCTTCTCTATCGCAGTTACAGCACCACCCATATCGTCAATTTTATGAATATATTCCATAGCCTTCTCCTCTATCTGGTCTGTTAACCATTCAATATAGTAGGAGCCGCCTAACGGGTCTACTGTTGCAGTAACTTTACTCTCATAAGCTATAACCTGCTGAGTTCTAACAGAAAGTGTAACAGCAAACTCTGTTGGTGTAGCATAAGCCTCATCAAAAGAGTTTACATGTAAAGATTGAGCCCCACCTAAAACAGCAGCTAAAGCCTCTAAAGTGTTTCTTAAAAGGTTAACATAGGGTTGTTGAGCTGTAAGTGTAACTCCTGCTGTTTGAACATGAAACCTTAAAAGCATTGAACGTGGATTTTTAGCTCCAAACCTTTCCCGCATAATTTTAGCCCACATTCTACGCATAGCTCTAAACTTTGCAACCTCCTCAAACAAATCTCTTTGAGCTGCAAAAAAGAAGGATACTCTAGGTGCAAAATTATCTACAGGTATTCCTCTCTTAACCACATGTTCGATATATGCAATACCGTTTGCAAGAGTGAATGCTGCCTCCTGAACAGCGGTACACCCAGCTTCTCTCATATGATAACCGCTAACACTTATAGAGTTAAATCTTGGAGCGTTTTGGTAGCACCACTCAATAACATCACCAACAAGTCTCATGGAGGGTTCTGGTGGATAAATATAGGTTCCTCTTGCAACATACTCCTTTAAAATATCGTTTTGAACAGTTCCTCCAACCTGATTGTTAGGTACACCTTGATTTGCAGCAACACAAAAATACATAGCTAAAACTTGTGGACATGTAGAGTTAATAGTCATAGAGGTTGTGATTTTTCCAAGGTCTATTCCATCAAAAAGTATCTCCATATCCTTTAAGGTGTCGATTGCAACACCAACCTTACCAATTTCAGCAAAAGCCATTGGATGGTCTGAATCATAACCACATTGGGTTGGCAGATGAAAAGCAACACTTAAACCAGTTTGACCTTGACTAATTAGATACTTATATCTTTTGTTTGTATCTTCTGCTGTACCAAAACCAGCATACTGTCGGATAGTCCATAAACGTCCACGATACATTGTTGGATATACTCCACGTGTAAACGGATATTCTCCAGGGAAGCTTAAGTCTTTAAGATAGTCTAAGTCTTTAACGTCTAAAGGAGTATAAACAATCTTAATAGGGATACCTGAACGATTAATGTACTCTCCTAAACGTTGAAGATCCTTAGCGTTTTTTGCTTCCCAGTTTTTAAGCTCCTCAGAAACCTTTTCAAGGTCAACCATAAAGCCTACACCACCCTCTCCAACTTTTTAACATTTTCTTCTATGTATTTGATTATTTCCGTTGTTGGTGTCCCAGGACCAAAAACCTCGTTAACACCAGCTTTTTTAAGTTCAGGTATGTCTTCTTTTGGAATTATCCCCCCAACAATTAAAAGTATATTTTTACCCGGCTCAAGATTATTCTCTCTTAATTTTTTAACAATCTCAGGGATAAGTACATCATGCGCTCCAGAGAGAATACTTAAACCTATAACGTCAACATCTTCCTGAATTGCTGTTTGAACAATTTGTTCTGGTGTTTGTCTTAACCCTGTATAGATAACCTCCATACCCCAGTCTCTTAAAGCTCTTGCAACAACTTTTGCTCCACGGTCATGTCCATCAAGCCCAGGCTTAGCTATAAGAACCCTAATCTTTTTCTTTACTGTTTCCTGTAAACCTGCCAAATCTACCCCCCAACAAAATATAAAACAATTCCTTGTTGACTAATTAGACTAGTCAACTAAATATAACTTTTAAGACTAAAAAAGAGTTCTCTTAGGCTTCCAAAAATGTTTTAAAAGCCTTTTTTCTCCTCCACAATTTCTCCTCTTTCTATAATGTAGGTTCTTGTCGGCTTTATTTTGTACACGTGCTGTATATTTGACTCTGTTATAAGCACAGATATACCTGTTGCTTTCATCCTGTTTATAGCATTAATAAATTTTCCAACAACAACAGGAGCTAAACCCTCAAGAGGCTCATCTAAAAGAACTAGAGACGGAGAAGTTATTAGTGCTCTTGCCACAGAAACCATTTTACGTTCTCCACCACTAAGATGTAACCCCTGCCTAGAAAGCAAAGGCTTTATTTCTGGAAAAATTTCTAAAACCTTATCAAGAGTATTAGTATTCCTATTCTGAATTTTTAAAGTCCATAAAGGCATTTTTATGTTGTCTTCTACGGTTAAATCCGGAAAAATACCTGAATCCTCAGGTGAGAAACCTATACCAAGCTTTAAAATTTTATGGCTTGGTATTTTTAGTAGATCAATATCCTTAAAGAATATTTTTCCAGACTTTACTGGAAGTAGTCTCATTATGCTTTTTAGGGTTGTTGTTTTTCCAGCCCCATTACGACCAACAAGACACACAATTTCTCCTTCATCAACACTTAAAGAAATATCTCGGAGAACATGTACTGGTCCTCTAAAAACGTTTACCTTTTCTAATTTAAGCATCCCTTTATTCACCCATAATTAAAGTTTTTACAAGCTTGTTTTCCTGAACCTCCTTAGGTTTGCCGTCAGCTAAAATTTTTCCTTCATGCATAGCTATAACTCTATCAGAGTAAGAAAAAACAATACTCATATCATGTTCTATAATTAGTGCTGTTGTTCCCGCCGCTTTAACAGCCGAAACAATAGTTTTCATAACAGGATCTTTTTCCTCCGTACTGACACCGCTTGTAGGCTCATCAAGTAGAAGAAGCTTTGGTTTTAAAGCAAAAGGAATAGCAACATCTAAAAGTTTTCTGTCACCATGAGGAAGCTCACTTGCAAGCAAATCCTTTTTATCTGAAAGACCAAAAGTTTTTAAAATTTCTTCAGTTTCTTTTGCTACCTCCTTATCCCTATCAACTAACGAGAAGATTTTTCCTGACCTACCTAACCTTGAAATTACAGCAACCCTTATATTATCAAAAACTGTTAGGGTGTCATAGAGGTTTACAAGCTGAAAAGAACGGCCTATCCCCATTTTGGTTAATTTATATGGAGGCATTTTTGTTACA
>CAZAHF010000063.1:0-6581 GCA_964484995.1 uncultured Candidatus Bathyarchaeia archaeon
GTCTTGCAGTAATCCTTAGGTTAACCCTAAAATACTCAACCTTTTGGCTGATTGAACCTGAAGCCAATACAAACTGAGAACATGAAAACCTTTTTACACTAAAGAATTTTAGGATTCTACATAAACCATCAGCCAAACTTTTAAAGTCATCTTCCCCCAACTCTAAAAAACTTGACTTCTCTTTTACAACAGCTAAAACCTCGTATTCCGAGGATGGTGTAAACGGTATAACCCAATCCACGTTTTTAATGCTTCCAACATATCTCTCTCCACTTTCCCTCTCAAATTTAACAAGGTCTTCCCAAAAGTTTGAAGAATTTCTTTTATAGTATCTTCTGGAAGCCTCAAGAAGCTTCTTTAAGTTTCCAAGTGGAGTTGCTGTTAGTAAAGCTTGTATGTGTGGATGGATTATGCTTGAACCTGCTGGAGGTAAATACTGTAATCCAACAACAATATGTTTAGTTTTCTTATCAATTTTAACAATTCTTTCAGCAAACTTTTTTATAGCCAAAAACCCATTCAAAAAAACTTCTGGTGTAAACTCTTCAAGACCCAAATAATGTTTTTTTGTTAAAACAGCGATAACACTAAATTCACAGTAGGGGTAAAGGTTTGGGAAAAGTATCGCTTCACCAACTCTAATTCTCCCCTCAGAAAAAACTTCCTCCAAAAATTTTGGTGTTACCTGCTCAACCTTTTCAGGACAGAAAAAACATTTCCCTTCAGACTCACCAACCAACCTTTTAATAGCCTCCTCATCCGAAACAAAAATCATTTCCTCAAAAGGTCTTTCTGAATCCTTTAAAAGGATACATCCTAGTTTGCCTGTTAACGGGTTTATCCTATACTCTATAGTTTTTGATTCAGCCTCAAAGTTTTTTAGCGGGTTTAGGAGTTTCGCCTCCCTACTAAAACTTTTAAGCTTAAACATAGGTATTTAACCTCCTAAACCTTAGATGTTTAAGCTAAGCTTAGAAAATATAAAGCACAGAGATATTGTTTACGTTCCTTTTTGTAAAGTCGAGGATATGTATAGGTTTTCATGTAGCCTACTCTATCTCCCCAGGTTTTACAATTTTCAACCTCTACAGTACCCTATAAGGTTACCTAATCTTTCTCCAGCCTCCTTTTTAGCTTATCTCTTACCCTTCGAAGAAGAGGAAAACTTATACTTTCAACTATTGGTGAGGTTCATGCTCAGAAGGAATCATTAAAACGGTTTTAACAAACGAACCTTAAAATAGTTTTACCAGAAATAGGTGACAAATATTTTGAATATAGTAAAACTAGAAAAAAATTGTTGAAGGACGGACTTAGAATTAGACATGAAAAAGGAGCAAGTAGATATCCCCATACCTAAAAAGGTTAAAATAATAGTAAAAGAAGAGTTAATCAAAAAACAGAAGCTTAAAAATAGAGAAAACAAAACTATTATTTAGAGGGCCGGTCGTCTAGATGGTTAGGATCTCCGCCTGACGCGCGGAGGGTCGCAGGTTCGAGTCCTGCCCGGCCCACCACTTTTCGGGTTCAGAACTTATTTTTACATCATGCATATTTTGGATTTAGGGGATGCTAGAGCTGAAATTTCCCTGCAAATCTGTAGGTTTAGCTAACTTTAAAAGTTTTGCTCTACTAACAACAGTTTGAAAATCTGAGTCTTTAAGCTCTGAAATAGATTTTTTCAATCTGAGGAAGCTTGCACACCTTTAACTTTAACCATATCATCAACCTGCCAATTGAGGTTATTATCTCTTGTTCTCCAACGTAGGAGTGGCATAGCTAGGTTGAACTATTTTTATAAGAGGCTCTAACCAAAAAACACAAACATATATATCTAAAATTCCACCTTAGATATAGTATTGCGAATTAAGGTATGGTGGTTAGATATGGTAATCAAAATTAAGAGGATAAAAAGGATAGCTGTTGCAGTAAAAGACTTAAACAAAGCAGTAGAAACGTATAAGAAGTTGTTTGGGATCGAGCCTTTTGCACACGGTATAGAGGCGGAAGACAAATATGAGTGGATGGCTTTCAAGGTTGGGGAAGGAGATTGCACGATGGAATTTCTAGCCCCCTACAATGACCCTAAAGGCGAAGTCCTAATTGGAAAGTTCATCAGGGAGAGGGGTGAAGGATTATATATGGTAACCTTTGAAACAGAGGGCTCCCCCGAAGAGGTAAGGGCTCAGATGAAGGAAACCGGAATTAAACCTGCTTGGAATGGGCGGATGAAACAATGGACAGACGGTAAAGACTTCGCTGTATGGACCGAAAACTACGTGCATCCAAGGGATGCATGTGGAGTGCTTATCACCTTAGCAAGTATACAATATCCAAAACCAAAAATAGAAGAATATAAGCCTGGAAAGACGCTTCCTCCTCCTGAGGAGGAGTAAAAACACCACTTCCTTACCAATTTTCTCTTTACCCAATCCTAAATTTTTATGTAATACTTCATTATTACCCGAAATTAGAAGCAGCACATCATTAATTTTTCTAAGGTGGTTAATAAGAGGGGTGATGGGTGTAACAAGCATATAGGGCTTCATGTAGGCTGAGGATACGGTAATTTTTGAGATTTTAGATAGATCGGAAAGAAACGAAAAAGTCGCAGTAAGCGAAAGAGGAAACTTGTTGTAACAACCTTAATGAAGGAAGGTAAAAAAAGGATTTAAGCAACTAGACTAAAACTAAATTTTTCTTGTTTTAAACTTTTTAATTTAATCAAATATTCGTAAAAAGACTACGTTCTATTAGATGGTTAGTATGTTTAACTAAAGATGTTGATGCTAAGTTTAGATTTTAGCCTTCCAGAGTGGACAAGCGTAAACTCTTAATCTTATTGCATGTTCATTTGGTTTGTAACTTCAAACATGCACCTTAGAGAAGTTCAACTTAAGTACCGTTTATAATGTTTTGACATAGGTCTATGTTTTTCTACTTAATAGGTTAACACTTATATATCCATCCTGATTAATACTTATTATACCATATCTAGCTATACTACGTTACGTATTTATTTACTTATTCCAATGTAACCAGTTGGGGATGAACATTTGGATATCTCCTTTGAGAGTGAAATTAGGGATGTAGTAGGTGCCGAAAATATTGTCAGAGATCCTGAGATTCTAAAAAAGTATTCGATGGATCAGAGTTTTACTAAGTCTTGTATGCCTGATGCTGTTGTTTTTGTTAAAAGTGTTAAGGAGGTTCAAAGTGTTGTTAGAATTGCTAACAAACACCATATACCAATAATCCCCTACAGTTCAGGTATGAATCTTCGTGGAGCAACCATACCAAACTATGGAGGAATAATCCTAAACCTAACAAAGATGAACAAAATACTAATGGTAAATAAGGAAGAGGGATGGGTTCTAATTGAACCTGGTGTTACATATACCCAACTTCAGGATGAGCTATCTAAATATGGTCTTAGGGTGATGGTTCCTTTTGGGACGCCTCCTTCTAGGTCTGTTGTTTCAAGTATAATTGAGGATGAGCCTACACTTGCAGCTGCAAGCTTTGAGTATGGAAACGCCCTATATATGGACATAGAAATAGTCTTACCAACTGGAGAAATTCTTAGGTTTGGTAAGTGGAAGTCTCTTGTTGATGGGAGATGGGGTGAACCTGGGGGAGGAGGTTTACAAGGAGAAAAAGATATCCATGAAACTATTTGGATAGGTGCCCAAGGAACCTTTGGTATTATAACTAAGCTTGTAGTTAAGGTTGAGCCAATACCAAAACTTTCAAGAATATACTTCTTAACACTTGACAGCGATTTAGACGAAGAAACGATTAGACTTGTAAAGGAAATTCAGAAACGTGAAATTGGAATCGAATGTTTTGCATTAAACAACTTTAACTTAGCAGCCTTACTTAATAAAGAATGGGATTTGCCAGAAAATTTTCCATGTGAAAGTTTACCATCAAAAAATTTTGAAGAGCTTAAAGAAAAACTACCAGTTTGGACTTTTATTCTCCATATTTGTGGTTTTTCTTACTTTCCAGAAGAAAAGATTGCTTACGAGGAAGAAGCCTTGTATGATGTCTGTAAGAATTTTAATGTAACTCCAAGAAGGAGTATTAGTGGTGTTGAAGAAGACTTGGAAAGCTTTATGATTAAGGAGATACTTCGACCATGGGGAATACTTAAGAAGGCTCATTACAAAGGTTCTTTTCATCCAGTAAGCTTTTATGTGAAACCTAGTATGCTTTTAAAGGTAAAAAAAGAACTAGACATGGTGTTAACAGAAAAAGATTATCCATTAAAAGATTTAGGAGCTTTTATTTTACCAGTTGAACGTGGAAGATGCTTTTACTGTGAATTTGATCTTCACTGCAACTTAAATAATAAAGAAGAACGTGAAAAAGTGAAGAATGCTTGGCTTAAAGCCTATGAAGCTGTAATTGATATGGGTGCTGTTCCAGCACATTCCTACGGTTTGGTTGCTGGAATAGTTTCTAAGAGGATTGACCAAGTCTACCTTAAGAAGATTAAGCAAATAAAACAAGAGTTAGACCCAAACAACATTATGAACCCTGGAAAATTATATTTTTAACTTTATAATGGTAGGTGAGGAAACTGTCTTCCAGAAAATATGTGGAAAAGTCAAAACTACCAGAAGAGTTTATCCAGAAACTTAAAGAAATTGTTGGTTCAGAATGGGTTTCTGAAGACAGAGCTGTTGTTGAAACATATAGTTTTCTTACAGTAGATACGGGGAACGCTCTAAGAAAATGTCTAAGAGATCCATCAATTATTCCTGCATGTGTTGTTTTACCTTCCACAACAGAAGAAGTCCAAGCAATAGTTAAACTATGCAACCAACATAAAATACCCTTCATAGCGTTTACAAATGGACAGTCCGCATCGGCTACAAATCGTCTAGGAACACTTTTAATCCATCTAAGTAGAATGGATAAAATTCTTTATGTTGACGAAGAATCAATGCTTATGACTATTCAGCCTTATGTTGATTATGCTACCATTCAGGCTGAGGCTAGAAGGAGAGGTTTATGGAATGGTGGAACAGGATGGCATAGTGCAATCGCAAAACCATGCTCCCACTTTAATACTGCTGGATTATGGCAAACAGACTTAAAATATGGAGGACTAGCAAGAAACATAGTTGGTTTAAAGGCGGTTCTTCCTAGCGGAGAAATATTAAAAATTGGTTCGTCTGCCTTAACCACAACAGGAGAATATCCATTTACAGAACGTTTTCCAGGACCAAATCTTCTCGGTCTATTCGGTAAATGTATAGGAACACGTGGTATCATAACAGAACTAACAATCAAGCTTCACCCATGGGTTGGCGGCTCAGACCTACCGGAAGATACTGGAAACCCAAGTATTGCATACTATTTTGAGGAAGCTAAAAAGAAAAAATTTGATAACCCCCCACCACCAAAAAACTATAAAGTTTACTGGTTTGAATACCCGGATATAGAAAGCCTAACCAAAGCTGTAAGAAAAATCGCAAGATCTGGAATTGGTATCGGCTTAAATGTTTGCGGCTTCTATAACGCATGTATGTGTTCCAGAACACTAGCAGAAGCTGAGGAAAGAGTCAGAGAAGGATTTTTTCCTCCATATAGTGGTTACATAGTTTTGGCTGGAATAACTTCCAAAAAACAGTTAGAATATGAAGAAAAAGTGTTAAAAAAAATTATTGAGGAAACTGGTGGAAGATTCTGGTCTAAGAATTTTAGAGCTGAACAGTTAGAGGCTGTTGCGCCCTGGAATGTTGAATTTGCAGTTAACACTGTTACTGGGATGAGAACCGTACGAAGCGGATATCTACCTGCAATGCTTTCACCATACTCAGATTTTAAGGTTATACGTGACACACAAGAAATGTGGTGTGAAGCTTTAGAAAAAATAGGGGCTGCAAGTATCTTTAGTAGTATGGGTTGTAAGTGTCCCTATGTTTATGTTGTAGATAGAGGTCATCAGGCAGTTACGGAGGTAGACCAGTTTACTAAAAGAATCCCGGAGTCTTTTAAAGGAATAATAATGAATCTTTCTTGCATAGCATATTCATGGGCTTGGTTTTTAAAAAGAGGATACTATGGAAGCTGGTATGCACCATTAGGAGAACCTTTGGTTAGCGCTTTTCCAGAGACAGGTCCAAATCTATACGTCCTTTATAGGAAAATTAGGAAAATAATGGATCCAAACAATTTAATGAGCTCAGAGAGACTTATCTGGACTGAGGAAGAGTTTAACACTGAGGTTAAAAGAAAGTCAAAAACGTTACAAGTATTTTCCAAGATGAGAAAAGAAAACGAGTTAAAGCCTCTTCTTGATTCTACTTAATTAAATTATGTAAACAATGTTCAAACTATCTTGCAAATACATATCTAAAAGCGAGAAAGGTGTAAAAGAAGAAATTTTTGGAAAAAGGGTTTTAGCTCTTTTAGATAACACCTAAACCATGAAGCATGTTAGCTATCTAACCAATAGGCTTAATAGTAGTTCGTTTATATCCCTAAAAACTATTCCCCCACCGCTAGTTTCAACAGCATCTTTTAATGCTATTGCACAGAACGGGCATGCTGAAACTAGTAGTGAAGCA
>CAZAHF010000064.1:0-6451 GCA_964484995.1 uncultured Candidatus Bathyarchaeia archaeon
ATGTCTTAAAGCTGACATAAAAATAGTTTATGTAGCAAAAACTGGTAATTATGAAGCAAAAATATGGGTTAAAAATTCTGGTAAAACTAGATTTTCTATAAACACTATAACTAATTCGATTTTAATCTTTGGCCCTGAAGGAAATTTTAGAATAGTACCCTACAACTATTCCTCTCCACCCACATGGAACTTTACAATAATTTCAGCTTTTAATGAAGACGATTTCTGGGATCCTTGTGAACTCTTAGAGATTCTTGTATTATGGGATTCAGAGTTGACGTCAGGAAAATACTACATTAGATTTACAGTCTACGATGGTATAAGTAAAACCTACACCTTTACCGTTACTTAAAAAACTTGTATACTGTGCTTAAACCTGTTTTTTACGATAAATTTTTGCACGGTTATCTACAATCTCAAACATGCTACTTCCTTCAGACCACAAGTTTTCAGAAGCTCCCAGGATAAGATATGCTGGTCTGTATAGGCATTGATGAAACTTTGATAAAACCTTATTTTGGTTTTTCCTATCAAAATAGATAAAAACATTCCTACAAAAAATAGTGTTTACAAAAAGTAGTGGTGGATCGTTAATAAGGTCATGTTTACGGAAAGATACAATATTCCGTATATCGTCCTTTACCCAATATCCTCCATCTCCAGGCTGGAAGTATTCTCTGAGTAGGAAGTATGGGATATCTTTGACTTCTTGATGATTGTAAAAACCTAGCTTGGCTTTTTTTAAAGCATCATCATCAATATCAGTTGCATAAATTTTTACTGATGGACTTACGTTTAGCTCCTTACAAACATCAACAATCAGCATTGCTATACTATAAGGTTCTTGACCATGAGCACAACCTGCACTCCAAATTTTTATTGAAACTTTCCTTTTAACCATATGTTCTATAAGCTCTCTGACAACCTTTTCTCTTACAATTTTCCAAACAAAAGAATCTCTGAAAAATTGACTAACATTTATATCTAATGCTTCAAGAAATTTTCTTTTTTCCTCACTGTTTTTCTCTAATAGGTTTAGGTATTGGTTAATATCTCTTATACCATATGTTAACATTCTAGCATAGATACGTCTCCCAATAAAGTTATCTTTATACCCAGAAAGGTCTATGCCAATTTTACGTTGAAGAATCCTTTTTAGGGAATCCATGTTTGCAAGAGTTGTTCTGTTTCCCCTAAAGTAAGCATTCAAAACTAGTTCTTCCTCTTATAACCAATCGGGCTTTCTAACATAGGCTACCAACACTTCACCTGTAACAAGCTTAAAAAGAAGATTTCTTCCCTTGCTCCCCCCTGTCTCATCTACATCTATTGGTATACCTAAACTATGTAAGATGTCTTTAGCTTTCTTGACATTACGTAACCCTATACCGCTTAAAGTATCATTAGATGTTAAAGACATTCTCAGCACACTAGCTCCTCCAACAATAGCTGCTCTTAACATTTTTTCCTGAACACCAAGCTTCTTAAGACTCTTAACCATATCAGGTATAGCTGTAGCTACATACTTACCAGCAGAGTCTACAACATCATTATGAGGTTCAGGTAACATGCAATGAGCTAACCCTCCAATTTTTTTGTAGGGGTCAAAAAGAATAATAGCAACACAGCTTCCAAGAGCCCAAGTACTCAAATTTGTAGGGTTATACGCTATACGGTATTCAGCCATCCCGACCATTATACTGTTTTGTCTAAAGTCAAAACCTAATTTTGGTATGTAAATAAGCTTAATCTTCGTTAGGTAGCCCTCCATTCAATGTTAAAAGAAGAATAATGCCTACCTGAAGGTCACCTACCATGGATGAGAGGGTGCTGTTAATAAAAAGAAGCTGCAAATTTTTCATAGCCAAATCAATACATACAGGGTCTATAAGTGCTGGAAGAAGTTCTGGTTTAACCTCAGGTATAGTGTAAGATAGGCTTCCTTTAACACTGTTTCCAATTTCCCCTATAAGATTTCCGGCTACAATGTTTCCAATTTCTCTTAACAGGTCTAACCTAAAATCTTTGGATGCTCTATCAAATGGAAGATTAAGATTATGGTCAAGAATTATTTCAAGAAGCCTTTTAGCTTGCTCTATATCAAACATAAGCATTAAATATCCTTTAACAAAACCATCAAACCTTGAAACTACCCCTATCACTGTTGAAAAATTTTTACCTATAAATTCCAGAATGTTTTCAGGCCTAATCATATACGCCTCATGTGTTTTAAGCTTTACATCTACCCCTAGAAGTTGTGAAAGAGCCTCTAGAGCTCTACTAACTGCTCTTCTACTAGCATCAAAAATAAGTTTATTAGTCTTAACCATACAATCCCTCATTTTTCATCGATTTTCTATTAGTTGTAGTGGATCTACTATGAGTACCACTTCTTCATTACCCAGTATGGTCACTCCCGAAATCCATGGCACATTTGACAATATTCCACCGTATTTTACAACTACATCTTCAAACCCTAGAATTGATGAAACTGTTATCCCGTAAAGTTTGTCTCCTTTTTGTAGAATAACAGCATAATCTTCATTTTTACTCGAAAAACCTAGCATTTTTGAAAGACTATAGGTAGGGATAATTTTTCCTTTATGAAGTATAATGTTTTCTTTACCAGCATGTTTGATAGAGTTCATGCAAAGTTTTATTGCTGATGAAACTATGGAGGAAGGTAACGCGTAAATCTGTTCTTCAACACCAACAAGAAGAACTGTTAAAACTGTTACGGTTGTCGGTACCAACAGGGTAATCCTGGTTCCTTTACCCTTTTCACTTTCGATTTCAAGATAACCTCCAATCGCTTCTACACGTTGCTTTATAGCATTAAGCCCAACCCCTCTTCCACTAACTAGTGAGGTAGATTTTTTTGTTGAAAAACCAGGAAGACATATAAGCATAAGAATTTCTTGGTCACTTAGTTTTTCTACGGTAGATTTTGGAACTAATCCCTTTTCAACAGCAACCTTTTTTACAACTTCAACATCTATTCCTCTACCATCATCCTCAACAACTATAGCCACAAGTTCTCCTTCACGTTTTGCTGACAATTTTAATGTTCCAACCGAAGGTTTACCTATAGCCCTTCTCTCGTCAGGTGTTTCTATTCCATGATCTATAGCATTCCGTACAAGACCTACCAGAGGATCTGTTAATTCTTCAATAATGCTCTTATCTAACGAAACCTCATCACAATCTATGACTAAATCTACCTGTTTACCCATCTCCTTTGAAAGATCACGTACGAACCGCGGAAACACATTAAAAATTTGTTCTATGGGAGTAAGACGGATTTTTAAAATTTCAGAGTAAAGTTCGTTTGTAACCTGGTTAAGTGAAGCCATAGCATCCCTTAATATTCGTAAATTATATCCCTTGCTTATCATAAGAAACCTGTTTCTTATTAGTATAAGTTCACCAACAAGAGTAAGCAGTTTATCTACGTCTCTTACCTTAATTTTAATCTCCTCTATACTCTTTAACCCATGTAGCAAATCTTTACCTGTAAAAGTTGCAGATTTTTTCTCGTGAAGAAACGTTTCAACCTTTTTTATGAGATGTTCTATACCTTCAGCCTTGTCTTCCTTCTTCTTCACACTTTCTGGTTGTGAAACGGAAATTCCTAATTGTTTAAGGTTAATTTCGGTGCAATATAACTCTTGAACTCCCACCTCATCCTTTAAGACTTTTTTAAGCTCTTCTATTTTATCATACGCAACTAATATTACCATCTCACCATTAAAGCTATTTTTTGATATTTCTGAACCGCTAGGTATAGTTGTAATAACATCCCCTTTTTCCTCTAATTTTTGAAGGGCCGTAAAAGCTTTTACAGGAGCTAAAGAAGAACCTTCGGCTATCACTGTTTTTACTAGGTATAGTTTAAACCCACGACTTACTGCAAGTCTAACATGTTCTTTTTCTTCCTCTCTTAATACACTTACTATTTGTTTAATAAGTTTCTTCTCTAACCCATATCTTTCTTCTTCAACAATCTCCTTTATTTTATGGATTAGGTCATTTATGTTTAGACTAATTTCTTCCCCTTTTGAGAAGGCATTAACTAACAGGTTTATATTGTCTACAGCCTCAAAAAAAGTATCTATAATTTCTGAAGTAACTGATTTTTCTTTACTTCTTATTTTGGTGAGAACCTCTTCCATAGCATGTGTTAACTTAACAATAGGTGTAATGTTTAAGACTGCTGATGAACCCTTTAGGAGATGTACTATCCGAAAAATTTCATTAACAATTTCACTATTTTTCGGGTTTTTTTCAAGTTGAATTAGAAGATTGTTTAATCTGTCAACATTTTCTTTAGCTTCATCTATAAATATATCCCTATACTTATCTATTCCTTCTTTAGGATTCAGTTAAACTCACCTCTCTCTTTTTTAACCTTAATTAAGCGTGCGATAGTTGAGGATATTTCTTGGTAGGGTAAAACCATGTTTGCAGCCCCCATATCAATGACAGCTTTAGGCATACCATAAACAACAGATGTCTTTTTATCCTGTGCAATCACAAACCCCCCAACATTTCTGATAGCACGAGCTCCTTCAACCCCATCCCACCCCATCCCTGTTAGTATAACACCTATACTTCTTGAACCAAAAACTTCCGCTACACTTTTCATTGTTATATCAACGGATGGACGGACACCATGTACTTTAGGCCCTTTATCTAAGTGAATTACCTTTCTTCTATTAACAGTCATATGGTAATCTCCGGGAGCAATATAACAAAATCCTTCTACAATTTTTTCTCCTTCCTCAGCTTCTTTCACTCTCAAACCAGAGTTTTTATCTAACCGTTCAGCAAAAACCTTCGTAAATAAGGTTGGCATATGCTGAACAACAAGAACAGTTGCAGAAAGGTCTTGTGGGAGCCTAGAAAGAATATATTCGACTATGGAGGGGCCTCCTGTAGATGCTCCTATTACTACCACGATATCGGCTTCCTTAACATACTCTTTCCTACCAGCAGGAAGTGTTTCTCTCTTTAAACGCTTAGTAATTAACCTTACAGGTCCTGTGTAGGCTGCAACCCTTACCTTTGTTATAAGTTCTCTCCTAACTTCCTCTAAACTAGTGGGAACAGGTAAACTTCCAGGTTTTAAGATAAAGTCTATTGCTCCTTTTTCTAAAGCTTCAAAAGTTATGCTTGCATCTTTTTTTGTAAGCGCACTAAAAATTATGGTGGGAGTAGGGTTATCACGCATTATTTCTTCAAGAGCCGAAAGACCGTCTTTGTTAGGCATAATTATGTCAAGCAAAAGCACATCAGGCTTTAGGTTTTTAACAAGCTTAATAGCTTCTACACCATCTCCAGCTTCACCAATAACGTTTATATCTGGTTCTGAGGAGAGAAGTTCACGTAGCATTCTCCTGACAAATATGGAGTCATCCGCTATAGCCACACGGATAATGTTAGAATATTTCATTGGGGAAGAAACCTTTTAACAGTTTTTAGGAAAGCTTCCTGTGAAAACGGTTTAGTGATATATTCTTCAGCCCCTTCCTGTAAAGCTTCTTTTACGGTATCCTCCTGCCCTATAGCACTAATAATGATGACTTTTGCTGAAGGATTTATTTTCTTTAGTTTTTTTAAGGTTTGAAGTCCATCAAGCTTGGGCATATTAATATCCAAAAAAATAAGGTTTGGTTGTTTACATTTCTCTAAAACCTCTTTTCCATTTGAAGCTTCTAACACATTTTTTACTCCACATAGGGAGAGCAGTTTTATTATAAGTGTTCGCATAAATTTTGAATCATCAGCAACAAGAACATCTACCATCTAAGCATTTTTCCTCCCTTCAATAGCTTGAGATGTTTACTTCTTCCGTTTATGAAAATCTACTTCCTCTATCTGTGGCGCAGAAATTGGTGTTCCACCTATGTTCTCTCTTAAAGCCTCTATCGCCTTTAACGCATCCATTATCATTATCAAGTCTTCACCTTTCTTGAATATCCCTGTTATTATTTTTTGTGAGGAGGTTGGCGGCGCCTCAACGTCACTATGAGAAATTCTTGTTACACTATAAACTTCTCCAACAAGAAAGCCTATGTGAAGATCTGGTGCATCTATTATTATGATTTTCCCGTTTCCCTCTTCTATTTCCTCATTTTCAGGTATATCCAAGAAGCCCTTTAGGTTAACTACAAGCACAACCTGCCCACGTAAATTCATTAATCCCTCAATAAAACTAGGCATCTTAGGTATCTTAGTACACTTCCTATAGGTTACTACTTCCCTAGCTTGTTGTACATCAATTCCATAGTTAGCGTTGCCTATTGAAAATGTTACAATTTGCCGTTCGCTCATTGACAACACCTCTTCTAACATTAAAAAAATATTTTTTAACCTTTGAAACGTCCTATTGCCGCCTCAACATCAGCAATTAATGACCTTAACTCTTGTGCTGCACTTGCCATTTCTTCAG
>CAZAHF010000065.1:0-6378 GCA_964484995.1 uncultured Candidatus Bathyarchaeia archaeon
TTTTATTCCCCTGAACTCTGTTACATACCCATTGTTAACCTGAATTATATCGTTAACCTTTACCTTGTCTATCTGCTCATTCCAAAGAGACAAATTTACTCTACCACTTTCATCTTCAATCACCGCTGTTGCAACTCTGTTTAGTCTGTTAGTAAACCTTGAAAAAACCTCTCTAGGCTCAGATATTTCAACAATTTTTGCTTTAACACTTACAGATTTCATTCCAACAGTTAAATCAGCTATTCTCAAAGAGCCTTTCACCTCCTCAAAAACAGGCTTGGGTTTGGAGTAAGACCTTCCAAAAAAAGTTCTTGTAGGCTTAAAATTTCGTCTACGTTTATTTCTACCAAAACTTTTTCCACGTATTCTTCTCGGCAACTAAACCCTTATCCTTCCAAACCGTTTGAGCTTAACCAAAAAGGCAAAGTGAAAAACTAGCAGAAGCCAGCTTAACACTCCGCCTTTACAGTTAAACTCATAAAACATAGCGGTTTAGCGGTATATAAGTCTATGGGCTACATTTAAACTAAAGTTAAGCGTGGATTGTCTGAAACAGCTGAATTGTTTTCTCAGTTAACATCCAAGCTTTAATAGCCTCCTCTACAGCTTTAACAATAGGTATACCCTCTACTACATATAACCCTGAACATAAAGCATCAACATAAACATAAAATTTTAACCTGTTAAACTTAAATTCTGCAGTCACGGTATCAGTGTTTTTTGGCTCATTGTAGATGTAGAACGGGTATACAGTGCACGCTTGAGGTTTTTCACTATAAATTTTACATTTTGGCTTTCCATTTTTATCATAACATAGAAAAATACATTTTTGTTTATCATCCGTCTTTTTAAGATAAAATTTTCCACCAACCATGAAGACAACTTTTCCATACTTTCCGGTTAGCCTTAAAGTTTCACCAAGCTTTAAAGGTACGGTGTATGCTCTACAACAAAAACCGCAGTTAACACACTTCCAAAACCTAAACCTACTCCAAGGAGTAAGTTTAGGTTTTTGTTCCATCCGGTTTGTTTAGCTAATCTATCTTTATAGGCTCTCCTTTAGGCTTTTTACCAGTCTTTTTTAAGGTTACTTCAAGCACACCATTTCGGTAGATTGCTTTAGCTGTTTCAGTTTCAACTTCTTCTGGAAGCTCAATCTCCTTATAGTATTTTCTTTGTGGTGTGTTTACTGAGATTGTTAGTGTTTTTGGTGTTGCGTGTAGTTTTATGTCTTGTTTTTCAACTCCAGGAAGCTCAGCAACAACCTTAATACTACCATCCTCACTAAAAACATCAACCAAAGGCTCACGTTCAACCTTTATTTCTGGCTTTAATCCTTCACGTTTTACATTTCCAAACTCTCGAATTACAGGTTTACCATCAGGACCTATAGTTATAGACCAACCCCAAACTAAAGGTCTTACTTCTCTAAAAAAGTCTTTTGAGAAATCTTTTTCAAATTCTTTAAACATTTCCTCAACCATTTTTTCAAATTGACGCATAAATTCATCCATACTTCTAAAGGAGGACCGCCAACGTCTCCACCACTCATCCCACCAAGCCATATGAAAACCCTCCCAGCTTACTAGTCTTCCCGAGGTTTAAAACCTGTTATAGTTTACCTAAATTTTAGGATAAACAAACCTATAGTTTAAGTTTGCTCCCCCTTCTTGTAGGGTTAAAGCTTCTCGAGTTTAAACTAAACTTTTTTAGTTCTAAAGCTTTTTTTATCCACCTAAAAAATTTTGTTTACTGATGATTGGTAAGGTTGAGACTGTGGTTGAAACCTTACCTTTTCATGACAGATTAAGAGCTAAAAAACTACTTTATGAGCTTAAGAATGAGTTTGATGTAAAAACCTTAGCTGAGCTTCTTCAACTATTATCAAGATACGGGTTTAAGCTTCGAAAAAGGGAAATAGACAGTCTTCTGTTAGAGATGTTAGAAAGGCCTCCTCCTAGTAGAGAAGCTTATACATTGTAAGAGGAGTTGGTTTTTCGCTTTCAAATTTTGGGGATAATTCATTTTTTCTGAGTCTTTCTAATGCTAGACTTATTGGTTCTGCATCTAAAACTATTGTGGTAAAAAATACTGCTAAACCACACCATTCCCCCCATCTTTCAAGAAGAAATTTTTCTACTTTTTTCATGTTTGGATTTTTTATTTTGTAAGCTTCTGATGCAAGTCTCATTAACCATCTATCTAATGGTAAAAGGGAGTATCTTCTTTGAGAAAATACTAAAGCAAGTTTAGCTGTATATTCTCCAACACCTCTGATAAGACAAAGCCTGTCTACAGCCTCTTCATCGTCTAGTTTTATGATTTCTTTTTCAAAAAGGTCTTTCCTACTGAAAGCTTCAGCTATCCTTTTAAGAGTTTCACTCCTATAGCCTAACCTAGCCTCACCTAATCTATCCGCATATTTAACTATTGTTTTTGGGTTTGGAGGAAGAAAAATTTCTTTTCCAAAAAACTTTATTTTTCTACCAAAAAGCCTATGTAAGTTTAAAACCATTTTCCAGCCTTGAAGAAAACTTGCGTTTTGCTGGCAAACTCCTATAAGTAAAGCGTTCCATAGGCTTGTTGTTCTTAACCTCATACCAACCAAAACTTTTGGAACCCTATGTAGTAGGGGGTCTTTACGGATAGTCTGGTAAAAATTTGAAAGGTCTTCATCTAAACCTAAGATAAACCTGATTTTTTCCTTGATTGTTTGAGGGGTTATGTTTACATTTTTATCTTCTACAAGATATACTTTTGAGTATACTATGCCTTTTTTATCTTCATGGGTTAAGCATAGAAGATTAGCGTCTTCAATGTTTAGGTAAATTATGGAGTTTTCGTTTTGAAAAAACCATGAAAAATTATAGGCTTTAACTGTAAGGTTTAGATTATAGGGAGCTAAAGGTTTAAACGAAAATTCCCCAATAAGACTGGGTTTTTGTATACCCATTTTTTCGCTTAATAGTAGTGTCTAAAACATTCTTTACTTTTTCCCCTACCAAGAAAATTTTTATTACCTTGAAAAATGTTAAGTGAGTTGAAGGGATGGGATTTAATGAGAATAGTTGATTTAAGTTTACCTATACATGATGGAACACCAACACCACCCTCCCAAGCTAGAAAAATAGAGGTGAAAACAACTTATAGGTCTCCAGGTTTCTGGCAGGCTAGTTGGCTGTCTATGAGTACTCACACCGCTTCACATGTGGATTCACAGCTTCATGTTATCAAGGACACACCAACTATCGGTAGTTTACCATTAGAAAATTTTGTTGGAGATGCTATTGTTTTGGATCTTACCTATAAAAATGCGAATGAACCGATAACAGTCGAAGATTTGGAGAGGTTTGATGGGGATATAAAAGAGGGAGATATTGTTATTATTCGGACAGATTGGGCGGATAAAAAATTTGGGACGGATGAGTATTGGAGTAGTTTTCCCTATTTAACTGTTGAAGCAGCTAAATGGCTTGTTACTAAAAAGCCTAAGGCTGTTGGTTTTGACTTTTTTGAGGAGTATAATGCAAGGTTTAAAGATTTTAAGCCTGATGATTTTGTTGTGCATAAGATACTTTTGGGTAATAGGATATATCTTATGGAAGGATTTGTAAATCTTGGAAAAGTTGGGAAAAAAGGTTTAAGCTTTTTGCTGCTCCACTCAAAATAGTTGATGCGGAAGCAGCACCAGCAAGATTTTTTGCTTTATTAGAAGAGTAGCCTTAAAACACTTTACTTCACTCTCTTTTTTGTTTTATAGATATTTTTTAAACCATTCTAGGGTTAGGTTTATCACCCTATCTAGGTCTTTAGCCTGAGAAAATGTATGGTCTCCACCTTCTATTATCTCAAGTTTTTTTGGCTTTTTTGCAGCCTTATAAAGCCTATACGCATGTTCAACAGGAACAAGCTCATCAGTATCTCCGTGAACTATAAGAATTGGAGGTGTATTTTTTATGGCTTTAAGTAGGTTGTATTTTTGTAGGTCTTCAAAAAACTCTTTTTTAAGTCTTCTACCTGAGGGAAGCACATAGTATTCTTCCTCGGTTTTTAGTTGAAGGTTTATGGGTTTAGATAATGTGTAGGGTGTTGCAAGAACAACCATAGCCTTTATTTTTCTGTTCTGGGCTGCAATTGCAACCATACCACCAAAACTTGAACCTATAACTCCAAGTTTATTCGTGTCTACTTTACCTGTATTCTCAAGAAATCTTAAGGCTGCCTCATAGTCTTTTATTCTGCTGGTTAGGGATGTGTCCTCAAAGTTTCCTTCACTTTTTTCTTTTCCTTCTCCACAGCCTCTAAAACTAAACCTTAAACATGCAAAACCAGCTTCACAAAGCTTTGAAGCTAAGATAGGCCATTTACCGCTATCTTTACTGCTTTCTAAGCCATGTAAAGTGATTATACATGGAGGATTCTTTTTGTTTGGAAGATGAAGATTCCCATAGATTCGTTTACCTTCAGAGTAAAAAAGTATAGAGTCTGTTTTCAAGGCTGATTTTTCACCTAAAAAGAGGGATATACATGGTGTATGACACTGCAGTGCAGTGCATTACATGTTTATTTTTATTGGATGTTAAAGATTTCTTTTGCTGCTTTCTCATAGGTTTCTAGGTCTGGTTGACTAAAAAGAACAAAAACAACTTCTTCCAGCTTATCTTCCTTCTCTAAGAATTCTTTAACTGTTTTTAATGCAACTCTACATGCTTTTTCAATAGGGTAGCCGTAGGCTCCTGTGCTTATGGAGGGAAAAGCGATTGTCTTTAAACCTTTAGAGACAGCTAGGCTTAGGGAGTTTTTGTAGGCTTCAGCTAAAAGCTCCGGTTCTCCATGGGTTCCTCCACGCCAAACAGGTCCAACTGTATGGATAACATGTTTTGCTTTTAGGTTTCCGCCTGTTGTAATTACAGCTTTTCCTGTTGGTAACCCGTCGGGATACTGAGTTTTACGGATTTTTTTACATTCCTCCAGGATTTTTGGTCCACCCTTTCTATGAATTGCACCATCAACTCCGCCTCCACCCATCAAACTTGGGTTTGCAGCGTTTACAATAGCGTCAGTAGTCTGTTCAGTAATATCTCCCCTTACAATACGGATTTTTGTTTTCCCAACCATAAACTCCATCATTCGGGAAACCTCACCCAAAAAGGTTATGGTTACAAAAGAATATTTAATCTTGACATTTAGAGTCTTACGTTATATTTAGATTTTTAGTGTTTATAGGATGCTTCCGGTAAGAAAGGCTATTAGGCCAAGCCCCATCCAGACAAGAGATAGCTTTTTCATTTTTCTTGCATTTTGGGTTGAAGGATTTTTTACTGTGATGAAGGCTGTAAAAAGAAAACCTCCACATGCAACAATCACAAACGGTAGATACCATAAGGATACCATACCCATCATGGGTGGTAGAACACTTAAACCAACAGCTAAAACATAGAAAACTGATGCTATGTAGGCTGCTTTTTTAGGGTTAAGTTTTATGGCTAGGGTTTGGATGTTTCTAAGTTTGTCTCCTTCAATATCCGCTATACCTTTAATTATTTCTCTTCCAGTATTTGACAAAAAAGCCATAAACGCAAAAATTAGAAGAATAGGTTTAGGGAAAACTCCGACCATAAAAGCTCCATAGAGAAAAGGTACAGCTACACATCCACTAACCATGAGGTTACCCCAAAAACCATACTTTTTACCCTCAACATTATAGTAGGCTGAGAGCCCATAAGACAAAAAAGCAACAAGCAAAACAAGAAAACCCATATTTTTAACCGTTAAACTTGTAGCCAAAGCTGAAAACAAACCTAAAAAAGCTAGGAAAAAAGCAAATCCTAAGACTTCTTTTGGCTTTAGAATTCCACTTGGAATTGGACGTGTAGGCTCATTAACAGCATCAACAAATCTATCAAAATAATCGTTTAAAGCCATAGAACTACCGGTTAAAGTAAAAGCTGTAACAAAACCTAAAAAACTTTGAAACAGATAAAAACCTCCCCTTAAAACGATAAGCTCACCTAGTAGAACAGCAAAACCCATCATTAAACAGTTTAAAGGTCTTAAAAGCCTTACAAAACCAAAAAGTTTATTGGATTTCCCCAAATCCAACTTAACTAAACCATTTATAAATTGTAGATTTTAGGTTGGTTCTACACGCCTATACAAGTCATCTTTTAACTTTTTACCTGTACGTTTCTCCCATTCCTCTATTGGTATACCAAACTCTTTTTGGATTTTATCCCTATACCATTGTGGAATCACATTAAAGGCACAGAAAGGAATTATTCTACCATCAGGAACCACATAGTGAATACAGCATCTTCTTACTCTTTCAATATCCCAGTTGTATAAGTCTTGAAAATGCATCATACCTATAAAAAGCGA
>CAZAHF010000066.1:0-6308 GCA_964484995.1 uncultured Candidatus Bathyarchaeia archaeon
CTTGCAAAAGCTATTGCAACTGAAAGTGAGTCCAACTTTATAAGTATTAAGGGTCCGGAGGTTTTTAGTAAGTGGGTTGGAGAGTCTGAAAAAGCTATTAGAGAAGTGTTTAGAAAAGCTAGGATGGCTTCACCAGCAGTTATCTTTTTTGATGAATTTGATTCTCTTGTGCCTAAAAGAGGTATGGGGTTTGCTGACCAGGGTGTCTCTGAACGTGTTATAAGTCAGCTTCTAACAGAGATGGATGGTATCTCAACTCTTGAAAACATAGTTGTTTTAGCTGCAACTAACCGTCCAGACATCTTAGATCCGGCTGTTTTAAGGCCAGGTAGGTTTGATAAGCTTGTCTATGTCCCATCACCAGATGAGAAAGCTAGACTGCAAATTTTCAAGATTTATACAAAAAAGATGCCTTTAGCTAAGGATGTAGACTTAGCAGAATTAGCTTCTATGACTAAAGGTTATAGCGGGGCTGATATTCAGGCAGTTTGTAGAGAGGCGGGAATGCAGGCGCTTAGAAGGGATATTTCAGCTAAAGAGGTTAAAAAAGAAGACTTTATGGAGGCTTTAAATAAGATTGGACCAAGCTTAACACCTGAGATGGAGAAGTTCTACGAAAGCTTTGCTCAAACCTTTAAAAGAATGGATAAAACAACAATGCCCCTACCTATAGCATAACAAGAAAAATTTCACTTAAATTTAACCCGGTTTTTAGGGTGTAAGTTTTGAGTAGGATTTGGAGACCTATTCCTCTTCATCATCTTGTCATAGAAACTTTAAACAGTCTTGGTTCTTGTGATGATACAGAACTTCTTAGAAGCCTAAGAAAAGAAGTTGAAATTACTCCTGATACTTTAAACAAGATTCTGCTTCAGCTTGAAATTCGTGGATTAATCCGTGTATCTAACACAACTAGAGGTAGGAAAAAAATAGAGTTGGTAAAAAGATAGGTATTCTGGTTTAAACCTTAAATGTTAGCTGAACAAAAGTTTACTTGAGCAGGGTTGGGTGTAAATCTTAAAGATTTAGTTCCAAGAAAAACTGTTGATTTAGAGTATCTTAAAGGAAAAAGTTTAGCTGTTGATGCTTATAATGCACTCTACCAGTTTTTAGCTATCATCCGACAGCCAACAGGGGAGCCTTTAGTTGACCGGCGTGGGAGAATAACAAGTCATCTTAGTGGTTTACTCTATAGAAATTCAAACCTTGTTGAGCTAGGGATAAAGCTTGTCTATGTTTTTGATGGAAAACCTCCATCACTTAAAACCGCTGAAATTGAACGTAGAAAAACAATCAAAGAAGAGGCAGCTATAAAATATGAGGAGGCTTTAGAGAAGGGTGACCTTGAAGAAGCCAGAATTTATGCTCAAATGACTTCTAAGCTTGAAGATTATATGGTTGAGGATGCTAAGAGGCTTTTAAGTTTACTTGGTATACCGTGGGTTCAGGCTCCTTCTGAAGGTGAAGCTCAAGCAGCCTATTTAGCTATTAAAGGTGATGTTTGGGCTACTGCAAGCCAAGACTACGACTCACTTCTTTTTGGTACACCAAGACTTGTTAGAAATCTAACAATAACTGGGAAAAGAAAACTTCCAAGGAAGAAGGCTTATGTTGAAGTTAACCCTGAAATTATCGAGCTAGATCAGGTGTTAAAAGAGCTTGGAATAACAAGAGAACAGCTAATAGATATCGGGATACTTATTGGAACAGATTTTAATCCTGATGGTGTAAAGGGTATTGGACCTAAAACAGCCTTAAAACTTATAAAAGAAAACATACGTATCGAAAATGTTCTACCAAAACTTCCACCAAAAAGTTTTCCTGAAGACCCTGTTAAAATCAGGGAAATCTTTCTAAAACCTGAAACAACCGATGATTATAAGCTTGAATGGAAACCTCCAGACGTTGAGGGTGTAATAAGGTTTTTGTGTGGTGAAAGAGACTTTTCAGAGGAAAGAGTTAGAAAAGCTGTTGAAAAAATGGTTGCAGCCTACACTGAAACAAAAGCAAGAGGAACCTTAGAAACATGGTTTGGTTAGGTTAATTTTAAAGTTTAAAGCTTGAAGAATACTTAGAAATTTGTATGGTGTTATGAATGGTTAAAGTTGCTGTTTTAGTTATAGATATGTTAAACGATTTTGTTAAAGGAGCCTTAAAATGTGAAAGAGCAAACAGGATAATTCCAAACATTAAAAAATTATTGGATAAAGCACATGAAAAAGGTGTTCCATGTATTTATACAAACGACGCTCATCTTCCAAATGTAGACAAAGAGTTTGATATTTGGGGTCCTCATGCAGTAGTAGGAACCGAGGGAGCAAAAGTTATTGAGGAGCTAAAACCTAAACCGGAAGACTATGTTATACCAAAAAGAAGGTATAGTGGATTTTACCAGACAGACCTTGATCTACTACTTAGGGAACTTAAGGTTGACACTCTGATTTTGACAGGTCTTCATACAAACTGCTGTGTAAAACATACTGCGTGTGATGCATACCTAAGAGGTTACAGGGTTATTGTTCCGGAAGACTGTGTTGACGCTTTTACCCAACAAGACCATGAATGGGGATTAAACTATATGAAAACCTTCTATAAAGCAGTAATAACTAACCTTAAAGAAGCTTTAGACATACTAGAAAAATATGAAGCCTAGGGTTAATGGTCTATTTTAACCCTTTTTCTCATATTCTTTTACAGCATTTTCAAAAACTTTTCTAAACTCTTCAGCTTCCTTCATAATTTCTTTTGAAGCCTTTAAAATTGCTTGAACAGGTTTTTCTTCCCCGTTTGTTTTAACATAAAAAACAGCTGAACCAACAAGTCTATGAGGAACAGTGTAGCCAGCAAGCTCAACATTCTCATTTTTTAGAAGAGTTTTTTGAAGAAGATTTAATAGTGTATGGCTTTCATCCTGAACCTCAAACCTTAACTCTTCACCTGTTTTTTTAACAAGAATTATTCTCATAAGGTTAAACCTCCTTCCCATAAAACTCACTTATCTTTCTTTTTTCCATATTTCCACACCTAGGACATCGAAGCTGCTTCTTATCTAAAACCATTAACCCACCACAATTAGAGCAATAAGCCTCCAAAACACCTAAATCTTTTGCTGCTGTTGTAAGTTGGAAAGGCTGATTTTTATCTCCAATAATTTGAGCATAAACCAAGTCTCCTGGCTTAAAAGCATCATAAACAGTTTTTGTAAAAAATTTACTTATAAAGGAAACATGGATAACTGCTGTAAACGGTGTTTTTAACTCAAAACCATTAACCTTAAAAACTTTAACCATAGCAAACTTATCTTCAACATGTTGAATTCTACCAAGAACTTTTTGGCCTCTAGTAGGAAAAACAGGTGTTCTTGTTTTTGGCATAACCTCTATTCTTTTATTCTCTCGACTAACCATGGCATAACCTACTTTCTGAGCATAAATTACACCATTATTCACGTAAGTTCCAGTTCCCGGGGTGTACTCTTCTATAACTCCAAGCTTATCCCCAGGGGTTACAGGTTGGAATGTTTTTCCTTTCTCCTTCTCCTTCATTTTTTCACTATCCGGTAAATGTCAACTTTTATCTTATGTTTTGGTTTTTTATGGAAGTTAAAAAGATAAGGGATTACAAGGGTTGATTCAACCACATTTGTAATTTTACCACCAAACCTTTTAGTTACTGTTTTCTCTATAAACCTTCTGTTTTTTTCTCCACTCTTATGAATGCTATAGACGGTATCTGCTAAAGATAAAGCTTTTTCAAGAAATTTTAGGTCTGCTCCATGTCTTTTAACACCAAAAGGAGGATTTTGAATAACCGTATCAAATCTTCCTCTTAACAAGTCTATATCTCCAACAACCCACTCAACCTTTAAACCTAACTCTTCAGCACATCTTTTTGCTGTTAAAACCGCTAAAGGGTCTAAGTCTACTCCAACAACTTTTTTAGCTCCAAGATACGCTGCACCTATAGCTAATCTTCCACATCCACAACCAAGGTCACAAACAGTTTTACCTATAATATCGTTAAAGGTGTAAGTTGCCATATAGAGTAAGGTAGCAGCAATATCTGGTGGGGTTGAATATTGCTCCATAAAAACTTTTGGTTTAGGATGGAGCTCAACCTTCGTAAGTAAAATTTCAAGCTCTTTTTTACGGATCATTCTTTCACTGCTTCAAAAAACTCTTTAACAGAGATTAACGGTTTCCTATACCTAAAAGCATCATCAAACCCAACTCTTGGACATGCTGTATTAAGAAAAACATCAACCTCAGAAAAATTTTCAAGCAGGTCAGGGCTAATTTCTCTTAGACAAATAAGTATCGAATGTTTACCCATTTTTTTAAGTTTTTGCTGAAGCTTTTCAGCTAAAGAAGCATTTAGTTGGCCGGATTTTAATCCAACAATAATTCCAACATTTTTTGCTTGAAAAAACTTTGCTAAAAAAGCTTTTCTTTGCCTTAAAATTTTTTCACCTAACTCCTTTAAATTTGAAACCTCACCTGTATATGGGTCTGCAGCAACCACAGGTTTTTTTGTTGAAAGAAAAACTCCTAAAGGATGAAATTTTCCTCCACCAAAATATAAAAAAACATCAACCATATCCTTAATTTTTTCAGCTGTTGTATAGTCACAACCAAGAATTTGACCATCATATTTTGCAAGACCTCCAGCAGAACCAACAAAAACCTTCTTATTTTTTTCTTCAAGAATCTTTTTTACTTCAGCTAACTTATGAATATGCTGAATGTTTGTAACTAAGCCAACCTTGTCATAGTCTTTAAGAAGAGAAAGAGCTTTTTCTATGACTGTTTTAACCTCAATGTTTGATTTTGCCTCCACATAAACAACATTTATCTTAGTTTTTACAGGAAACTCGGAATGCCCATAATGGACTATTAGATTTACACCTAAACTTTCTGCTTCTTGAAGAGCTAAGTCACATGTCCCATAACATGGGTCACCAGAAACATAAACAATAACACCTGTTTTTTCACTAATTTCTTTAGCTAGATTTGACGCGTAAGGTTTTAAGCCGTCTGGAAGCTGAATTAAAACTTTTTTAAAATTGTTTTTAAGTATTAAATCTACAATTTTTTCTGTTTCAAACTGGTAACTCATCCCAACCTACGCCTAAACCTAAAAAAGGAAACTTAAGTAAAATTAAAACTTTAGTTGAGAGTTTACTTTGGCTTTTATGGTTAGTTTTGCTTATTTTCCTCGATTTGGATTAAGCATGGGGTTGGAAGTTTGCTTGCACCAAAACGTAAGGATTCTTTTGCTATCTCAACAGCTTCAGGGTTAACATCAACCTCCATTATTGGCTGTCCAGGTTTTACTCTTGCAGCTAAACCTACAGGTTTACCAAAAGCTCTACGCATACCTTCTTGGATTCGGTCAGCACCTGCAAAAGCCATCATCTTATTTTCTCTAAGAACCACATGGGGGTATACTAGGATTCTAAGACAATAGCCTTTTTCTCCAAGCTTATCTGATAAAGCCTTGTTTGTTGCTATACGTGCAGCTTCAAGAGCATTATGGGTAATTTGAACTTTTCTTTCAGATACAAGTCTAACTCTTACTGGGAATTTTCCTCTTGAATCACCCATAACAAATTTTGTTATTTTTGGTTGAGGAGGCCCCTTAATATACTCTCTTCTAACATAAGGCATACCACTTGGGATTTTGTAGTCGTTTCCTTTCATGGTTTAACCCATACCCAGCCCTATTTTTCACAAAACTAAGTATTGTTGGTTTAGATAAGGATTACGGAAACCTATAAACTTTAGCTAGACAAAAAACAAAAATGTTTAACCCTTATAAAGGTTATGGAGAAGTAAAATGATTCTTTCCGATGTTGAATTAAAAAAATATATTCAGAAAAAACGTCTTAAAATAAATCCCTTAAAAAAGGATACTATCCGTGAGAATGGTGTTGACCTTCACCTTGGAAACAGAATTGCAAGACTAAAACAAAAAAGAAAAGTTATGGACACGAAAAATGAGAGACTTAAACCAGAAGAATTTTATAAGATTGAGTCTGGAGAAGAGTTTACCTTAAGACCCTACGAAAAGGTTTTAGTTTATACCTTAGAGTATTTGGAGCTTCCACCAGACCTAATGGGTTTTGTTGAGCTTCGCTCAACCTATGCTAGATGTGGTTTAACCTTACCACCAACTGTTGTTGATGGAGGGTTTAAGGGTAATTTAACCTTGGGAATTACAGGCTCAGCGTTTCCGGTTAAGCTTTATGCTGGAGAAAGATTTGTTCATCTTGTTTTTGCTAGGTTAACCTCTCCAGTAAAAAAACCTTA
>CAZAHF010000067.1:0-6189 GCA_964484995.1 uncultured Candidatus Bathyarchaeia archaeon
TCAACAACTTTTTGTATGTGGCTTCTACATAACTCTAAAATTTTTCTCTCTTTTTCCCTTCCAAACCAAAAAAATGAGCTTGTAGACTTAAAGCCAGTCATTTAGTTTCACCATATCACAGTGTCCGCATGATTATAGAAAATAACTTAAATATACTTAAACTTATCAAAATTGCGCACGGAATAGTTAAAAACCATGTTAAAACTATTCTTAAAACTGTTTTTTTATCCACAGTTTTTAAGCCTACAGCTATTCCAGCACCTATGATTGAACCTACACTACTATGGGTTGTTGAGATTGGTAACCCCCAACCAAACAGTAGGTAGGGAATTGTTGTAAAAAACCATACAACAAGAGCGTTAGAAAGCTCGGCTGAAAGCCCTAAAATTGGTGTTAAACGTGTGATTCTATAGCCTACTGTCTGAATGACTTTGTATCCCCAGGTAAAACCACCAAACGCTATGCCTATGCTACCTAAAACTGCCAGTAAAAGCATTGTTTCTTGTGTCGGGAAACCTGTAAAATTTTGGGTTACTGAAACATAGACACCAGTAGCATTTCCAACATCGTTTGCCCCAAAGGAGTACGCTGAAAATGCAAGAGTACCTATTAACAGCCACTTTATAGCTTGCTCGGTTTTTCTGGTTGAAAATTTTGCTAAAACTTTTTTTAGCCCAAAGTAAAGGAGAAATGCACATAAAGCTGAGACTAGGGGGGATAGAATTATACCCATAAAAACTTTTAGAAGAACATCCCATCTAAGATTTGTACCGTAAACAGCTAAACCATAACCGATAACTGCTCCAACGGTTGTGTGGGTTGTTGAAACAGGCATACCTTTCCACGTGCATAATATAAGCCATAAAACTATGGATATGACGGTTGTAAAAGCTCCAAGAAGGTCTATATTGGATACAATACCTTTTGAAAGGGTTTTCATAACCATGTGTCCTTGGAGAAGAGCGCCTAAAAATACGAAGACAGCGAAAAGGGTCAAAGCTTTTCTTATGGTTATAACTCCGCTTCCTACAGCACATTCGGTTGGGTTTGCAGCGTCATTTGCACCGAGAGACCAAGCTATAGCAAAGGTAAGCCCAAGCCCTATGAGGTATATGAACAACAAATCCATTGTCTTATTCTTTGACTATAGGGTTGATTGGTAGGTTTAATATAGGTTATCCAAATACAATATATAGTTGTATGGTTAGCTATATAGTGAGAAAAATTGAGGGAAGAAAAACTTTTTAGAAAACTTCAATTAACAGGTGGCTCAACACTTATCGTGTCTCTACCAAAAAGTTGGGTTGAAAGTGTGGGGGTTAAAGCCGGAAGCTATGTAACTCTTATCCCCCAAATTGATGGTTCTCTTCTAATAAAGCCAAGAGAAACAAGAAAAGAGGAAACGAAAGAAATCACTATTCATGCAACACAAGATATGAAACCTCAAGCCCTTGTAAGAGAATTTATTGCATGCTATGTTTCTGGATATGACCTTATTAGAGTAAGATTTAAACCTGGAACATCTGAACATAAAGTCTTGGTTAAGAAGACTTTAAGAGAAAAACTAATTGGTTTAGAGCTTATAAGTGAGAGTGCAGACGAGCTTCTTGTTCAGTGTTTAGTTGGATATAAAGAGATACCTTTAGATGTTGCGTTAAACCGTATGAATGTTATAACAGTTTCTATGATAAATGATGCTATAAACGCTCTAAAAAATCTTGACCGTGAGCTTGCCTTGGAGGTTTCAGCTAGAGATGATGAGGTTGATAGACTCTACTTTTTTATGGTTAGACAGTTAAAAAGAGCTGTTCGTGATAAAACGATTTTAAACGATATAGGTATTAAAAGTCCAAGAGACTGTTTAGGTTACAGGATGATTATAAAAACAATTGAAAGAACAGCTGACCATGCTTCAAGAATAGCATACCTAATACCTTCATTTGGAAAGAATCCTCCCCAAGAAATTTTTGAGGAAATATTAAACATGAAGGAAGCTTCAGTAGAATCCTTAAAAAACTCAATAAGCTTACTTTCAAAATTTGATCTTAAAAAAGCAAACCAAATCATAGATAAAGTTGAAGATGCTAGGCTTATTGAACAGAACGCTATAAGAAAAATGCTTACCGAATCACCTAAAACAGATGTTATAAACTTAAGGCTAATTATTGAAAGCTTAAGAAGAATTGTTGAATATGGAGCTGATATAGCTGAAATAGCAATAAATCTTTCGGTTAAAGAACCTTAATTTAAGGGAATACCTTAAATAATTCTAAGGTTTGCATTTAGAAAGTAGACCAATAATGCTTGGATGTGGATGGTGTGGCTAAGTTTAAGCTTATAATCTCAGATTCCACAGGTAAATCTAGAGTTGTTGAGGTTGAAGGAGTTAAAGCTGCCCCACTCTTAGGTAGAAGAATAGGCGAGGTTGTTGACGGGTCAATAGTTGGTTTAAGCGGCCAGAAACTACTTATTACAGGTGGAACAGACAAGGATGGTTTTCCTATGAGACCTGATGTTCATGGTGGTGTTAAGGCTAGAGTTGTTTTAAGCGGTGGTGTTGGTTTTCATCCCAAAGTTAAGGGAGAAAGAAGAAGAAAAACAGTAAGAGGAAATATTATAACAGAAGATATTGTTCAGGTAAACATGAAAATTTTAGAAGAAAAAGAAAAAACCTAGCCCTTTGGGGGGTTTTAGCCTTTTATGGGGGAAATTAGGGTGATAAAAGAATATCAAAACCCTTTGCTAGGAAGAAAAGAAGTCGAGTTTGAAGTTACTCATGTAAAAGCTTCTTCACCAACAAGATTTGAAGTTAAAGAAAAACTTTCCCAAATGCTTAACGTTAAACCTGAATCCATCTATATAATAAAGATGGAAACAAAAACAAACAGCTGGAAAACACTTGGAACAGCCCATATTTACAACTCAGAAGAGAGGGCTAAGCTTCTTCTCCCCAAACACATAATCTTAAGAAATCTTCCAAAAGAGGAAAAAGAAAAACTTAAAGAAAAGAAGAGCTCTTAGGGAGAAAAGTTTCACTATATTTTTGAAGGCTTCTTCCCAATATATTCTGTGTAACCGCAACCTCCACAAGCCCATCTTTCAGTAGCGGATTTATGGTGAGCCATAATCTTTCCACATCTTGGACACTTCCTGTTTTTTAAGGTTATTTTTCCAGTTTTATAGTCATACTCGTAGAGTCTCCACACTCCTTCCTCTTTCCTCTTTTTTCTAGCTTCCTCCTCACTCAAACTACCACATCCATCTTCCTAATAATATTCTCCACAAATTTTTTTCTTTCGTTTGTAACTCTAACAAGAACAACTCCTTCGTCAGGCTGACCATAAACAACCAAAGAGTTTAAGGGTGCATAAAGAATTACTGGAAGAGTTAAAAGGTCTTCTTCTCCTTCAACTTTGATTGCAACCGAGGTCTCAGACTCTAATGCCTTTTTAATTGCCTCCAAAGACTCGTCTGTTAAAGTTCCAGCTGGGTTTTTTACAAGGACAACCTGTTCAACTGGGGTTTTTATTTTTTCAGAAAAAGTTCTTTTTGTTTTTTCATCATAAATGTAGAGTTTGGCTTTTATCCCTAAAGAGATTAAGGTTGATGAAACCTTATCTCCGACAGCAACCACCACCGGAAAACTCTCTTCCTCGAATATTTTTTTGAGTATAGGATTAACCTCCCCTTCTTTCCCTCTTATGATTTCACCTAAAGGCTTTTTAAGCTCAGCTCTTAAAGTATCTGGAAGAATTCTAATAACGATTTTTCCATCACCGTATCAGGTTTTTCTTAAGCTTAGAAGACTCTTTGATTGTTTTAAATTTTATCTAAACCTAGGAATAGTGTTTGAAAAAATTGAGGTTTAAATTATGCTTATGTAGGTTGTAAAGTTTAGGGCAGATTCAGCTGCTTTAGATGCAAAATCTATGAATGGTTGAGGCCAGAGACCTATCACTATACATAGAATTGCTAGGATTGCCATAGGTAAAAGCATTGAGAATGGTGCTTCCTTTACATTTTGCAGGTTTTCTTTTGGAGACTGCCAGACAAGCATATATAACAACTTAAGGTAATAGGAAAAACCTATAATTATGTTTGCCAGCATTATTGCTGCAAACAATCCCATTCCAGCATTTATGGTTGCAAGCAGAATTGCAAGCTCACTTATAAAACCGTTAAATGGAGGTATTCCTGAAATTGCTAAAGCTCCAACTGTTAAGATTATGGCTGTTCCATGCATTTTATGGCCAATACCTATAAGTTCTCGAAGGTCTCTTGTTCCAGCAGCATGAATAATTGCTCCTGCACAAAGGAAGAGAAGCCCCTTCATTATAGCATGGTTCATAACATGAAGCAAACCTGATGTTAACCCATAAATCCCAATTACTCCTCCAAATAGGCCGACTGAGAGGGCTAGAGTTATATAGCCTATTTGGGCTACACTACTAAAAGCTAAAAGTCTTTTTATATCGTTTTGAAGTAAAGCCATAACATTCCCAACAGTCATAGTTAAACATGCAAAAATTGCAAGAACAATAACAAAGATACTCCAGTCGATTGGTGCAGGGTGTAAAACAAGGGCTAAAAGCCTAATAATTCCGTATACACCAGCCTTAATAACCACACCTGAAAGCATAGCACTTATGGGGGCTGGGGCAGCTGGGTGGGCATCTGGAAGCCATGTATGGAAAGGTGCTACTGCTGCTGCAATACCAAAACCAACAATAATTAGCCCTATGAGGAAGTATAGGATTGTTGGTGTTGAAATATCGCTTATGGCTTTAGCTATATATGCAAAGTTTAAAGTTCCTGTTAAACCGTAGAGATAGGACATAGCATAAAGAACCAGTAATGAGCCGAAGGTGCTCATTACTAAATATTTGAAACCTGCTTCTACAGGTTCCCATAGACGTATACGGAAAGAAACCAAAACATAGGAGGAAACACACATGGTTTCCCAGAAGATAAAAAAGTTAAAGAAGTCTCCTGCAAATGCAACACCAACCATCCCGGTTACAAGTGTAAATAATAGCGTATAATATCGTTCAAGCCCACTATCCTCTTCCATATACCTAATCGAAAAAATTGCCGCCATTAAGCCTAATCCGCAAAAAAGAGACGCCATAAATATGCTTAACCAATCTACAACAAATATTACTCCAAAAGGTGGACCAAAACCTTCAATACGATAAGTAAGTAAGCCATCTTTGACTGTTTTAAGCTCCTGATAAAGGTTAAACAGCATATATAAGGCTGCTAGAAAACCTGCTATTGTAAAAGCCTCACGTAGTTTTTCAAAGTTTAAAGCCTTACCTATAAGGCTGATTATGGGTACTAGAACAGCTGCAACCACCAAGGTAATTATTGGATATAGTATAAGGAAACTCTCCATCCTCTTCTACCACCTCAACCTAGAAACCTTTCTTAAGTCAACAGTCTTATAGTGACCATAAATTCTTATGATTAACATTAAAGCTAAAGTAGCTATAGCAGCTCCAACTATCATCGACATTATAACTATACCTTGAGCTAAAGGATCCACAACACCATAAGGTGGAACCATAATCCCTAAGGCTATAAAGTTAAGATGAATAGCTGTGGTGATAATTTCTATGCCTATAACTGTTTTTATCGCGTTTCTTTTAGCAACAATACAGTATATACCTATAAAGAAGAGAATTATTGCTCCAACCATATATAGACCGATGTTTAAAACCATACCTTAATCACTCTCCCCCACCTATTTTTTCAGGTCTAAAAATAGCAGCTAAACCTGCAATTGCCGCAAAAACCAAGAAAGCTAGGAAGATTATATCAAATAATCTGTAGCTAAGAAGAATGTAGGATGGTTCACCTTGTGGAGAAGCCGTAATTAAAGGTATATGTGAATAGTAAGAAACAAAGTTTACAGCAAACACTACAAGAAGAACTATAATTACTACACCTACAATAGCTATTGGTACGTCTGTATCATCCATCTACAGCTCACCTTTCTATGGTGTGGAATGAAATTAGTAAAAGTACAACTATTGCTCCAACATAAATTAAAATTTGGAAAACTCCAACATAATAAGCACCTAACCAAAAGAAAACTAATGCTACAACAATACTCATAACCAGGAAAGCTGCAATTGCATGTAAAATTTCCTTAAACTGTGCAGCAAGAAAAGCTGAAATTAATGTTAA
>CAZAHF010000068.1:0-5996 GCA_964484995.1 uncultured Candidatus Bathyarchaeia archaeon
AGCCTCCTCCAGACTTAGACCCATAAGCCTTCAAACCCTCCTCAACAAGAAACTCAATAAACCTACTACGTGGAATAGGCCCTCTAACCTCATCAATAGCCCTAACTAAATCACTAGACAAAGTTACGGTTATAGAAAATCTTCTTCTCTTTTTCAACCTAAAAACCCTTAAAAGGTTTTGCCAAAACCTTAAATGCTAAACATCAAAACGCATTACACTTTAAAGCCTCTTCAGATTAACTTTCATATATAGGGAAATGGCATACTTCCTAGTTTCAGTTTCAAATAGAAAAAACCTAGAATTATGTATTAAGTATTCACTTGCAGGATTCACAAGTAGCATAAGTGGGTTTTGGACTTTTGTAGAAATACGTGAGGGTGATTATGTATCATTTCTCTACGGCGCTCGTGTTTTTAACTTGTATAAAGTTGTAAGGAAAGAAGCGCTTAAAAACGCTGAAAAACTTCCGCCATGGCAGCCGATCACTTTCAGCACATCAGGAAGAACCTATTACTTTCCATTTAGGGTTTATCTCAAACCACTCAGGAAGTTAAACGAGCCTATGGTAAGACCAGAGTTTGCTTATGTTGCAGAGAACTTATTGTTAAGAGGAGGGTATCGAAAAACGCATTTCCAAGCTGACAGCGTAACTCTCTATAATGTTTCACAAATGGGAGAGTTGTATAGTGAGCCAGTTGAAGAGTTGAAAATCGACATTTCTGAGACCTTTTCTCCAGCTTTAACATTTAATAAGTCCTCAGCTTCACCACCGGAAATTTTCTATTTCCAAGAAATAATTCTTCAATCTCTGGTTCGGCATTATTTATCGCAATACACAAAACTACAGAGATTTTTTGAAAACTTAAACCTAAAGGATTATAAAGCGGAAGAGTTCGAAGTTCTCGGAGAAAAAGCTTTTCCAGAAGGGCATGTCGATATCTTCATAAAGGATCTACATCCGAAAGAGAGATCAAGAAAAATTATTGTTGAGGTTAAAAGAGGTAATGCTAAGATACAAGATCTAGCCCAGTTAAAAAGTTACATGGATGAGCTGAGGGAAGAATGCGTGAAGGGAATATTAATAGCGAGAAAATTTTCTAAAGATGTTCTTAACAAACTTAAACAGCTAAATATCGCAGCTTTTCTCTATTCGTTTGAGAACTTAAATATGAGTTACGTATACTCGTTTAATGAACTGCAAGAAAAACTTAACATAATTACTCTAGAAGGAGAAAAAGTTTAGAAAGTTTTAAATGTGTAATGCACTGCACTGCAGTGTCATGCGCTCTCAAAAACTAGTTTTTTTAGTCTTTCCATCATTGTGTCTTTTACAAGTTTAGCTTCTCCACGTCTAAGCCGGCTTCTTCTTGAAATAGCTAAAGCTTCAACAGCATCTTCAAGCATCTCAAGCAGAGTTGCTTTTACCGATATAGCTTGCTTAAGCTTAACAAGGTTTTCAGCTTTATCTATTTCCCTGTCAACCCTTCTAATGTCTATAACTGTTTTAGCTATTTCTCCAACAAGCAAATCATCATAGGCTGGATTATAGGTTTCAGTCTTTTTCAAGGCCTCAATAAGCACAGCCCTAATCTTCCGGTAGTCCGGATGTTTTTCTGACGCTCTTGGAAGCTTAAACTTAGACAGCTTTCTCTCTTCCCTTTTACCACTAAAATACCAGCCAACAATAAGCCCAACAGCAACACCTAATGTTTCAGTGTTTGGCACCTGAAACATTAAAAGCATAATATAGCCTACTGTTATGGTTAAAGCTAACAGCCCCTTCCAGTCTTTCTCCTCAACCAAAACTGATTTCATGCGAAGTCGAGGAATCTTCTCCAGTTTTAACATAAACATACACCAGCTTATATGGTTGAGAAGACCTCTCAACTCTTAGAGGCTTCTTAGATGATTTACGGGTTAAAACCCTAATCCTCCTAATACAGCCAATAGGAATACTTAAAACACGAAAACCAAGAACAGGTGAAGACTCAACAACCAAAATTAAATAATCTTTCTTAATACCATAAACTCTCCCAATAGCCTTAACAGGAGTTTCAAACCCCTGCTCAACATCCCTTTCTGTTGCATCCCTAATCTCACAAGCATCAATCCATCTAACCTCAACATAATGTTCAGAGCTAAGCCTCTCCAAAACCCTTAAAACTTCTTGAGGTGGATACCGCATCTCCATATTTAACAACCCTCAACCCAACATAACGTTTAAAATCAACAGCTCCAACAAGCTTAGGCAAAATTAGGTAGCTACTATAAATAGCTGTACATCGACTGTTAACCTTAAAATACAAAGGAAAAGCCTGAGCATCATACCGCATACAAAGAATATCCATAAACTGTTTCTGAATCTGAATACAATATTCTCCAAGATTCTGAATACTTTTAGGCTTACCAGCCTCAACATCCAAATAAAAGTCTTGAAGATAATGTTTACGTAAATCAGCATTACTCATTCTTCTAAAATTATAGATTAAACTATCCGTAATAGAAATGGTTAACCCATGCCTTATAGGATACTTCTCAAAAAACTTTTTTATTTGCGGAGTTGGAATCCCAAAAGCATCAAAATCAACATAAGTTATTTCCTCATCCGAATCAAACTCTTTCTCAAGCCAATCTAAATTATCCATATTTACAAGAATAGCTTTCCCATCAAACTCAGCCATATTCCTTCTTAAAACCTCAAAATATTTTTTATTCTTCTCAACACAAACAATTTTTTCACAACCATTCTTAGCATAAAGCCAAGCCAAATAGCCTTTCCCAGCAAAAAGGTCTAAAACAACCTTCTGAGGAAACATCCGATAAACCTGAAGCCTTAAATCAACCTTATCCCTATCAGCCTCAACAGAAAGAGGCCCTCCAACACCCTCATAAACCGGACCCTGAAAAAGTTTTCTCGGCAAACTCCAACGAGTCTTCAAAACCCTAACCCTCAATCTAAGCCAGATTTAAATTTTAAACAACAGTTTTAAACTTAGAAAAACAAAAAATCTAGGAAATAAGAATGTTTCAAACAACTCTTGAAAAAGAAATATTTACCTATCAAACACGCCCAAGAAAATCTAAGTTTATACGTTTATTTAATAAAACACCAAAAGGAATTGTTTGCCCAAGTTTTTGGCTATTAGCTTGGGCTGACGGCTGCCCCTACCAATGCACCTACTGTTATCTTCAAGGAACCTTTAAAGGAAAAACAAACCCAGTTGTCTTCTCAAATATAGATAAGCTTTTTAAAGAGTTAGAGGTTTGGCTTAAAGATCCAAACCCAAAAATTCTTAACACAGGTGAACTTACAGACAGTCTAGCCGTAACAAGAAAAGTAATTGTTAAACTTATTGAAAGATTTGCTAAACAAGAAAAACATAAACTCTTAATCGTAACAAAATCTGATAAAGTTGATGAAATTTTAAAGTTAAACCATAACCAACAAACAATTGTAAGTTTTAGTCTAAACCCAAACCGGATTTCAGAAAAATTTGAGGTTGGAGCACCACCAACTCAAAAACGTTTAGAAGCCCTATGGAGATGTTTAGAGGCAGGATACCCTATTCGTGTTAGAATAGACCCAATGATTCCAGTTTATGACTGGGAAAACGCTTACAAAGAGTTAGCCTTAGAAGTTAATAAACTAAAACCTGAAAGAATAACCTTAGGAAGCTTAAGGTTTTATCCTTTTGTTGAAGCATTTAGTCGAAGAGATAAATCTGTTTTTGGTTTTGCATTTGAAAAATGTATCGATGGGCGTTGGAGACTACCCCAAACACTACGTCTAAAAATGTATAAGTTTATGTTAAAAAACCTAAAAGTTAAACCTGTAAGCCTATGTAAAGAAACAGTTGAAGTTGTTAAAACTTTAAACCTACCACAAAAATGTAACTGCACCCTATAAACCATAGTAACCAAACTTTTCAAAGGTTGCCTCATCACCACCAAAAGGGTGGCTCCAGCAACCAACACAAATTGGATGGTTAAACGCTAAAGGTTTGAAGAAATAATAGTAAGAAGTTTTAGTCAAAGGTTTTGTAAACAAACTTGTAAAACATTAGTTACCCTCACCTTAATTATGTTAACATAAATTTCTTGGGTGAAAAGTTTCTTTAAAGTGGCTTATATAGAGGGTTTAACATAAAAAAGGCTAACTTAGAAGTTTACTTTATCCTTCCCCTTTAAACCTAAAAGTTTTCTTACCTCTTCGGGTGTTGCTGGCTCTCTACCTGTAACCTCATAAACAAGTTTAACAATTTTTTCCACAAGCTCAGCATTACTTTTTGCTAGCTGACCTCTTCTAAGATACAGGTTGTCTTCTAATCCAACTCTTACTCCATGACTTCCCATAGCTGCTGCAGTTATACAAAGTGGAAACTCCTGTCTTCCAGCTCCAACAACAGACCAATAATAGTTTTTTTCTCCAAAAAGCCTGTCTGCTGTTCTTTTCATGTGGACAAGCTGCTCTATGTCTGCACCTACACCTCCAAGAATACCCATAACAAACTGAATGTATAGGGGTAGTTTTAGAACTCCATCTCGAACAAGTTGAGCAGCATTAAACAGATGGCCTACATCATAACATTCAAGCTCAGGTTTTGTGTTGTTTTCCTCCATGGTTCTACAAAAATACTCTATGTCCTCAAAGGTATTCCTAAAAATCAGGTCTTTAGTCATAAGCAAATATTCTTTTTCCCAAGAGTACTTAAAGGACTTAAACTGTTTAAGAAGCGGATATAAAGCAAAATTTATTGAACCCATGTTTAAGGATGCCATCTCAGGTTTAAGAACAGGAACAACTCTAATTCTATCTTCTTTAGGTATACCTAAACCTCCACCAGTGGTTAAACAAACGATAACATCACTTTTCTCTCTAATTCTTGAGGCAGCCTCACGAAAAATGTTTACATCCGTAGTTGGACGACCATTCTTAGGGTCTCTTACATGAATATGAACAACAGCAGCACCAGCTTTAGCAGCCTTAACAGCTTCCTCAGCAATCTGTTCAGGCGTTATTGGAAGATAAGGTGACATTGTTGGTGTATGGATAGCCCCTGTAATCGCTGCGGTTATAATTATCTTCTCCAAAAAAACCACCAAAACCAATTAACAAACAAACACTATAAAAAAATAAACCCTAAAAAACTTAAAAATTTCTCAAACTAAAAGTCTAGATTTTGTAGACTAATCTTTTAAACCTTAACTTATAAGATATAGTATACCCACAGTTTGGGCAAAAAACCTCACCCTGAAAAACATTTATTCTACCTTCAAGAAAACTTTTAAACTCACCAAGTTTTCTTAAAAAGTTTAACTGAAACTTTAAACCACAACTAGAACATTCTAGTTCTGCTTTAAGCTTATCCAAATTTAAACTCTTTAACCCTTCAACATCTAACAAAAAATTTTTGGCTAAAAATTTGAAATATTCTTTAATCTCCTCAACTTCAAATCTTCTTTTTAGCTTTACTTGTTCAGACTTTATTTTTTGAATTCTTTTTTTAAGACTGAAAATTTTTTCGTTAAGTTCTCTTTTTTCCTTTACAAAGTCAAAACCCTGCTTTCTAAGATAGTAAACTAAAACTTTTACAATCTCCTCCAGCTCTAAGGTTTTAGAGTATTCCAAAAGCTCCAACTGTTTTTCAAGTTTTTCTAATTCAAATCTTTTAGCTTCAAGTAGTTTACTCATCATAGGAGCCTTCCTCAGATTAGGTAAGCTTGAAGCCTAGCTAAAGATGGGTGAAGATAGGTTGGGTTTTTAAGAACCTCCCCCTTCTCAATGTTAAGCAAAGGATAACTGTTTAAAGCAACAATTTCAGCTTTTTCACGATCATGAAAAGCTTCACAAAAAACCCTTTTAAGCTCACGTCTTAGAAGCCTACGATAAAAATTTTTATGGCTTCCCAACCCAACCAACCTCAAAAAATATTCCTAACTAGTTTTAGTCAAAGGTTTTGTAAATAAACACGTAAACTCTACTTCTACCTTAACC
>CAZAHF010000069.1:0-3890 GCA_964484995.1 uncultured Candidatus Bathyarchaeia archaeon
TGGGCTAAAGCCTCAACAACCCTAGGTCTATGCATATGAGTATCCATAAGCATCCTCCTATACATTATGCTAAGTCTTTTCGCCATCCTCCGAAAATCTTCTTCAGAGGGTTTTTCCTCCTCCAAGTATTTTAGTAGACTTTTAACATAGATGAGGTCTGTAACCTTTTTCCATGTTGGATTTCCTCTACCAACAATTTTAACTCCAGAAACAAGTTTAGAAAGTCTTGGAAGAGCACAAACTCCACAGGGTAAACTATCCATATGAATTTTTTCCCAAATCTTCTGGTTTTCAAGAAGAAAACTATCAACCTTTTCCGCACTTAAGGGTAAAACATTATACTTTAACATGCAAGCATTCTTATAAGGAAAATCTGTGTCTGAGGTTTCATGGAGAAAGCTGCAAAAACCCTCAAGGTTTGGACATTTAGAGTTTAAAATAAAAACTTCAAAATCAACTCCAGGATTCTCTTTTACAATCTCTTCAACCTCATCTAGGGTTAAATGTCTTGGAAGAATAACCCTTTTAACTCCAAGCCCAACATAAAATTTTACGGTTTGAGAGTTTAAAGCTGGCGCTGTTGTACTTAAAATCGTGTAGACATCTATGTTCATCCGGTTTAAGGCTAAAAGAACCTCTAAACTTCCAACAATTAAACCGTCAACCCCAACCCTAACAGCCTCATCAATATACTTCAAAATTAGAGGATATTGGGTGTCTGTATAGTAAAGCTGGTTTATGGTTAGGTAGATAGGCTTACCATACGAATGCGCAGTCTCAACACAATCTTTTAGCTCATTAAAATCTTTAAGGTTAGCGTTTAATCCTGGTCTACGGTTTAAAGATAAACCAAAAAACTTTTCACGCCATTCCTTAGGCAAAACACCACAATAAAATTCGTCTGCACCCTCATCCACCAAAAGCTTAACCTCATAAACTCTACTTATTGGAGCTAAAATTTTTAGCCTCAAACGTTTAGCCTCACAAACCATGACTTCCTACATTTAGTTAATTGTAGAAGAATCTGAAAAACTTTTTAAGTTTAACCTTCTTTTAGGAAAGTTAGTAAGGTTATTTTAAATAACATGGTTGAGGTTGTTAAAAATGGTTAAGAGTGAAGTAAAGTGGCAGGCTAGAACGCGTGAAGAAAACCTTAATCTTCAAAGAAAAAAACTTAAAGAAATACTTGTTAAGGCTGCTAACGCAACCTTCTACAAAAACAAGTTTGAAAAAGCAAGAATTAAACCTGAAGACATAAAAGACCTTGAAGACCTAAAAAAGATACCAATAACATCTAAAGCTGAAATTCCTATAGCAGCCCAAAACAACCCTCCTTTCGGCGGGATTTTAGCTGTGCCGCAGAACGAGATTATTAGATGTTATATTTCCCCCGGACCTATTCCCACAGCCTTAACCAAGAAGGATGTTGAAAATTGGGCTGATAGAACTGCAAGAATACTTTACCTATGTGGTGTTAGACCTGGAGACATAGCAATAAACGCTGTAAGCTATCATATGGTTCCTGCTGGTTTAATGATACATGACGGATTTGAAAAGTTGGGATGTATGGTTATTCCAACAGGACCAGGTCAAAGCAAAACTCAGGCTGAAATAATAAAAAATTTTGGAGTTACAGTTGTTCAAGGGTTTACAGAGTTTTTGCTTCATGTTGCTGAGGTTGCAAGAAAAGATTTAGGTTTAGACCCAAAAAAAGATTTTAACCTAAGACTTTCTATAAGTGTCCCATTACCACCAAGACCTGAAAGAAACAGGATTGAGGAGGCTTTAGGTCTTAAGGAGAGAGCAACTCAAATTTATGGTATAGGTGAAGCAGGATGGGTTGCAGCTGAATGTTCCGCCGAGCAAGGGTTACATGTGGTTGAAGACGCCTTTATAGCCGAGGTTGTAGACCCCGAAACTAAGGAGAGGGTTGGTCCTGGTGAAAGAGGAGAACTTATTTTAACATGTCTTGATACTGAAGGTTCACCTAAGATAAGGTATGGGACTGGTGATGCTGTAACCCTAACTGATGAGAAATGTGCATGTGGACTTGAGGAGGTTAGAATACTTCAGGTTCTTGGAAGGATTGATGAGATTACAAAGGTTAAAGGGTTATTTATCTTTCCCTCAACGATTGAGGCTGTGATTAAAAAGTATTCCGAGCTTAGAAGGTTTCAAGCTGTTGTTGATAGACCTGAAAACATAGACAGGTTAACGGTTAAAGTTGAATATTTGGGAGCACCAGAAAAGGCTGAAGAGTTAAAGAGTAAGCTTTTAAGAGACTTTAAGGAGGCTTTACGTATCGATACCAATGTTGAGTTTGTTAAGCCAGACGAAATTAAACCTACAGATAAAAGGCTTGTAGACCTTAGAAAAGGTCCTGTAGCATGGACTAAGTAACAATTTTTAAGTATCATTTATTAGGATTCCTTGTTATAAGGAAAAAGAGTCTAACAACGGATGTGGTGAAAAGGTTTGAGTGTTAAAGAAGAACTTAAAACCATAGTTGGAAGCAACCATGTTTTAACTGAAACTGAAAAACTTAAAGAATATTCAAAAGACTTTAGTTTTCACCCCCCAAGAATGCCTAACTATGTTGTTCAACCTGGAAGCGTTAAAGAAATCCAAGAGATAGTAAAACTTGCAAACAAGTACCTGATACCAATTATACCTTGCAGTTCAAGTGTCCATTTTTACGGGTTAACCATACCAGAGGAAGGAGGAATAATCTTAGACCTAAGAAGACTTAACAGGATACTTGAAATTGATAAAGAGAATAGGATGGTTAGAGTTGAACCTGGTGTAACGTGGGAAAACCTACAAACAAACCTTGAGAAGGAAGGGTTTAGAGTATTTAACCCGCTGTTTCCCCACAGATTAAAATCTGTTTTAACAAGCTATCTTGAAAGAGAACCTATGATTATCCCAAAGTTTGAATATAGCGACCCAATTTTAACGATGGAGGTTGTTCTTCCAAACGGAGATTTGCTTAGAACAGGTTCAGCTGCAGCACCAGGAGTACCGGACGAGACTATTTCAGACCTTGTTGGACCTTATGGTCCAGGCTTAGATTTTTATAGGTTTTTTCAGGGTGCTCAAGGAACACTTGGGATAGTGACATGGGTAAGCCTTAAAATGGGGTTCTTACCTAGCCTAAAGAAAACCTTTCTTATAACCTCAAACAATCTTGAAGACCTAATAGAGTTAACCTACAATATTCAAAGACTTATGATAGGAAACGAATGTTTTATAGTTAACAACCATAACATGGCAAATCTAGCCTCAACAACAGGAAACCCTGAAGAGATAGGTAAGCTTAGGGGGAAGCTTCCACAAAACATTTTGGTTTTATGTTTGGCTGGAGGCTATAGAAGACCTGAAGAAAAAATTGCTTATGAGGAGGAAGTATTGGAAAAAGCATGTTCCGATGTGAAGCTGAAACCACAAACTTCTCTACCGCCAATCCCAGACCTATCTAAAACTCCTCTGGATAAACTACATTTAGCTTGGTCTAAAGACCCATATTGGAAGTTTCAGTATAAGGGTTCATGTTGCGACATATTCTTTATAACGGTTTTAGAGAGAGTTCCAGACTTTTTAAAGCTTGCCTATGATGTTTTGGAGGGTGAAGGATACTCTGTTAGTGACCTAGGCTATTATATTCAACCGTTAGAGTATGGTAGAGCTTGTCACTGTGAATTTAACTTACCTTATGATCCCAATGACCCAAAAGAGATTAAAAAGATTAGCAGCATTTTTGAAAAGCTTAGTGAAAGGATTATGGCTAATGGAGGTTTCTTTTCAAGACCCTACGGCTTATGGTCAAGAATTGTCTATGAAAAAGCCACAGAGTATGTAAACGCTTTAAGAAAACTTAAGTCAACTCTAGA
>CAZAHF010000069.1:3990-5975 GCA_964484995.1 uncultured Candidatus Bathyarchaeia archaeon
CCTAACAAGCTTTCTTGGAACATTTATACTTTAAGAGGCTTAAAGATATATCCTTAGGGATCGGTATGCTTTTCATCGATAAAAACTCTACACAAACAGAGGTTATACTCCCTCTACAGACAAGCCTCTTTAGGTTCTTGTTTCCCTTTTCTTTCTTATAAATAGAAAGACGATAGGTTATAGATTTTTTCCCAATCCTACTCACACATATAACACCTTCTACAACATCCCCAAATCTTAACGGAGATAGAAATGTGCATGAAATTTTAACACGTGGAAAGCTAACATTACGTTCATAAATTAGTTTTTCGTAGGGAATATCTAATGACCGATACATCTCCTCTTCAATTCTCCAAAAATAGTCAAGAAGACGTGAATAGTTAACTACACGCGCATGATCAACATCTGCGAAGTCGACTCTAAAAAAAGTTTTAAATTTTGGCATACCACTAAATCTCTTAACCTTCAGGTTTAAGTATGTATCTTGTTATTCCGTCTTCACATTTTTCAGTTACAAGTTTAACTTTCATGTTAACCTTTATTTCTTCTGGTTTTATGTCTCTAACCCATGCTGTAACTTTTGGTCCTTCATCAAGTTGAGCAACCCCTATTACATAGGGAGCTATATTTGTGTATGCCTTGGGTGCTACATGAGTTACTGTGTAGGTTATTAGTTTTCCTGTTCCCTTTATTTCAACCCAATCCATGTCACTAGATAAACATTTGTTGCAGTCAGCTTGGGGTGGAAAATATAGTTTACCGCACTTTTTACATTTTGTCCCCATAATCTTTCCTTTCTCTAGTTCTTCAAAGAATTTTTTTAATTTTGTGTGAGGTGGGACTATGACTCTTACATCAAAAGAAAATTGAGTTACAGCCAAAATGACCTACCTCCTATAGATGTGAACACAAACATAGGTTCCATGTGCCCCAACATTATGGGTTAAACCTATTTCAACGTTTGGAACCTGCCTTTTACCTGCTTCACCCCTAAGCTGTTTAACAATCTCATAGGTCATAGCTGCTCCAGTCGCCCCTGTAGGATGACCTTTAGCTTTTAACCCTCCGTCAACATTAACAGGAATTTTTCCACCTATATAGGTTTGTTTCTCTTCTATTAGTTTTCCACCCTCACCTTTTTTGCAGAACCCTAGGTCTTCATATGCCATTATTTCGGCTATAGTAAAACAGTCATGAACACAAGCAACATCAACATCCCTAGGCTCAACCCTAGCCATTTTATAAGCTTGTTTAGCAGCTTCAACAGTCCCAGGAATTGTTGCATAATCTTCTCTGTTATGTAATGCAACGGAAGATGTTCCCAGTCCAAGCCCTGTAATCCAAATCGGTGTGTCTGAGATTTTCTTCGCAACATCTTCAGAGGCTAGTATTGCGCAAGCTGCACCATCAGAAATTGGACAGCAATCGTAAAGTTGGAGTGGATAACTTATCATAGGTGATTTTAAAGCTTGCTCTAAAGTTATTTCCCTTTGGAAGTGAGCCTTAGGGTTCATAGCCCCATAGTAATGGTTTTTTACAGCAACCATCGCTAACTGTTCTTTGGTAGTCCCGTATTTATGCATATGGTTTATAGCAAAGATGGCGTAGAAACCTGGAAAAGTTGGACCATAGTGGTTTTCCCATGTAATATCTCCACCAGTACCCATGAACTGAATTATTTCAGCTGTTGTTCTTCCAGCCTCATTCATCTTCTCAACACCTAGAGCTAAAGCTATGTCATGAAGCCCTGAAGCCACATCAAGCCAAGCCAACCTGATCGCAGCGCTACTTGAAGCACATGCAGCCTCTATTCTAATGTTTGGTTTTGGGTTTAAACCAAGATATTCCATTACGGATGCTCCTGGTGAAACTTGACTTGAAAAATGATCTGCATTTATAGCTGTATAAACAGACTCTATGTCTTTAGGTGCTAGGTTTGCATCTTCAAGAGCTTCTTTAAAAGCTTCAAAAGCCATCTCCCTAAG
>CAZAHF010000070.1:0-5955 GCA_964484995.1 uncultured Candidatus Bathyarchaeia archaeon
GCTGAAAGAATCGCGTCAAGTTCATGTTCTGTTAGGTTTCTTCTTTTTGGGTCTCCTTTAATCCCATAACCGATTAAGGCTTTTCTCAGCTTTTCAACACCCTCACCTTTACCTGGGAAACCTAAAATTTTTCTTACACTAAAAGGAAAACTTTCAATAACTTTGAATCCCTCTTTTGTGAGGAGATTACGTAAAGTTATCCCTCGCATAGTTAGTTTACGCATAGGTCCTAAGGTTACAGGAAAAAACTTTATTTTGAGTTTAAGAAGAGCCCTATCACATTCTCTTAGATGCCCAGCTTTTCTACATGAACAATTGTTTTTTAGGCAGCAACGGCCTTTTGGAAGGCTTAAGGGTGCATCGATACTTATAACTGTAGGGTTAGCAGTATGAACTTCTTCAACTATCTCCTCATTACTGTAAAGAATTTTTGTTTTTGCTTTAAGCTTTTCATCCAAAACACAAAAACCAGTAGGTCTTTTTTCAACACCAGCTAAATCTATTCCAACAACCTTTACCATACTCTTATTCATCTCTTTTCTCTAACCCTTTTAAGGGTTATCTTTAACTTTAAATCATGTGGTTTCATTATAATAGTAGGTAGATTTAAGGATGGGGAAAACATAAATGCCTGAAATAGCGTCACTCTTTCTATTCTTGCTAATAATTATTGTTGTGTTAGGCTTTTTGTCATCTGCACTAAGAATTGTAAAGGAATATGAGAGAGCTGTAATCTTTAGACTTGGTAGACTATTAGGTGCAAAGGGTCCTGGAATATTCTTTAGAATTCCTGTAGCAGACGTTTTTAGAATTGTTGACTTAAGAGTTATAAGCTTTGATGTCCCTAAGCAAAGAATAATCACTAAGGACAATGTCACAGTTGATGTTGATGCCGTAGTCTATTACAGAGTTTTTGATCCTATTAGGGCAGTTATTGCTGTTGAAAACTACATGTATGCAACAAACCTTCTTTCCCAAACAACACTTAGAGATGTGATTGGACAGGTTGAACTTGATGATTTGCTTTCAAAACGTGAGGAGTTAGGTAAACGTTTAACTGAGATTATAGATACAGCTACAGATCCTTGGGGTGTAAAGGTTGTTCAGGTTTCTATAAAGGATGTTTCACTTCCAATAGAGATGCAGAGAGCTATAGCTAAACAGGCTGAAGCTGAAAGAGAAAGACGTTCAAGAATAATTATGGCTGAAGGAGAATATCAGGCTGCAGCTAAGATGGCTGAGGCTGCTAAATTATATCAAGTAAATCCTATGGCTATGAGGCTTAGAGAACTTCAAACATTCACAGAGATTGCAAGAGAGAAAAACATGATTGTTGTTACATCAACAGGTTTGGGTCAAGACTTAGCAACCATGCTTGGTATCTTAAAAAGCGAAAAAGAACGTTCCAGACAATAAAGATGCTGGGTGAATAGCATCTGCTTAAAAAACAGAAAACCTCTTTTTTATTTTTAACCCTAATTATCCTATTAGTCTTACTAGTCTTCTATCCAATAACCGTTGAAGGAAAAACTTCGCAGCAAAATCAGCTTGTTACAGTAAACTTTGAGGGAACAATTTCTCAAATGTCTGTTGAACTTTTGAAAGAAGCCTTAGTATATGCAGAAAAAAATAATAGTCCATTGATACTCTTGTTAAACACTCCAGGGGGGAGTCTTGATGCAACTTTTGAAATAATTAAGCTTATTGAAAGTTCTAAGATTCCGGTTGTTGGATATGTTTATCCAAGTGGAGCAACAGCATGGTCTGCAGGAACCTACATTCTTTTTTCAACCCATGTTGCAGCAATGGCTCCTCACACAATTATAGGTTCATGTCAACCTATCGCTCTTTCATTTGGTGGAGGACAACCAATAAACGACACCAAAACAATCAATGCTCTTACAGCGTTTCTTGTTGAAAAAGCTAAAATGCATAATAGAAATGAGACTGTTGCTAGGCTTTGTGTTCAGAAAAACCTAAATTTAGATGCTGAAGAGGCGAAAAAATGGGGGGTTGTTGAAGTTGTTGCTGATTCTTTAAATGACCTAAAAGTTAAGATTGACGGTTTAACGGTTCTAACAGCTTCAGGAAACTTTACAATTAAAAGTAAAGAAGCAGACATAGTTGATTGGTCTCCAAGCATAAGAATTAGAGTTCTAAAAACTCTTTCTGAGCCTATGATAGCCTTATTTATGCTTATGATAGGGCTATACCTACTAATCTTTGGTTTAACCTCTCCAGGAGTTGGTGGAGAAGTTGTTGGTGGAATTCTACTATTACTGGGTTTGATAGGTTTAGGTATGATTAAAGATGTAAATTTTGGGGCGCTTCTTCTTATAGCTGTAGGTGCTATTCTTCTTCTCTACGAGATTTTTACACCGGGATTTGGTATAGTTGGAGGTTCAGGTCTTATATGCACCTTAATTGGAAGCCTACTTCTTTTCCCAAGAGAGTGGGCTATCTCCCATGAATGGATAACCACTTTATATTTGGCAAGTATAATCATACCCTTGGTTTTTGGAGGATTCTTTATCTTTGCAGCCTATAAGGTGATTAAGGCTAGAAGAAAACCCCCCTTCTTTAAGCGTATGGTTGAGGGGGAGGAGGCTGTAGCCGTAGAGGAAATAACACCTGAAAAACCTGGTTTTATAATGTATAAGGGAGAATACTGGAAAGCAAAATCTGAAACACCCATCAAACAGAAAGAAGATGTAGTTATAATTGGAAAAGAGGGACCTATCCTAATAGTAAAACCTAAAAAGAAAGAAGAATCCTTAAAGGACTAAACATAGAATGGTGAAGGGCCTCTTCTAAACTCTCTTGAAAACTGGTCTATTGCCTCAGTTTGAATTCTATGAAGACTTTCAAGTCTTTTCTTCATCTCCTCAATTTCTCTGTTAATCCTTGACAAGTCTATTTCTAGGTTAAGAATTTTTGATAAAACTTTAAGAACACCTCTTGCAGCCTCCATGTCAGGATATTCTCCCCGTGTAGCACCAAGCAACCCCACAGACTCAAGGTTTCTCTGATCCCCAAGACCCAAAATTACTCCACATGCACCAGTAATTGCACCGCTTCTAGTTAGGCTAATCCCAAGACTTTTAAGCTCCTCAGCCAAATAGGGCTTATTATAAACACCATAAACCCTACCTAGTTCACGTTCAAAGGGTGTCTGAAAACCTCCAACAGCAATAACTCTCTCACAACCATACTTTTGAACAAAATCAAGCACACATTCAGCAATTTCATATTGGCCATAAACCGTAGGTTGCGTATCTCCAGTTAAGAAGACTATGTTTGGTTTTTTCTGGTTATAAGCATAAAACTCAAGTTTTGGCAGGAAGAAGGTTCCGTTAGAGTTTATATGGACACCTGTACTTCCATCCAGTAATGTTAGATGAGTTGAATATAATCTGGCAAACGGTTTAAGCTTAAGCTCATCAATCAGATAGGTTACAGTTAACTTTCCAACAAACCCTAAACCTGGAAGACCCTGAACTAAAATAGGTTTTTCAAGTTTTGGTTCTTCTAACACATATATTTTTGTCCAAGCAGGCATTTTTTCAACTCCCCTTTACAGAGAAGCTTTTTGGGCAGAGTCTTCTTGCTTTATCACAAAGTCTTCTTGCTTCACTAAGTTTTTCAGGAGAAACACATAACTCTGCAACTTTTGAACACAAGTTTGATTCCTCCAAGCATAGTTCGCAGTTATTTTTACTACATAAGGTTGATATAAACTTACAGATTGGAGCTGCATTCATATGTTTTCTATCATCATACAAGAGTTCTCTTGCATGTTGACATAATACTAAAGCTAACCTACAATAGAAGGGGGCAACAGTCTGCTCCAGTTTACTTTTATTTAGCATTGTTAACTTATGAATAGGTCTGGTTACTTATATTGTTTCTGCAAAAATTTGAGTAAAAATCCTAGGTTTTAAATATGCAGAAGTAAAATAAGAGATATAAACCACATAATCTCTCTCAGTTTAGAGGAGGCGGCAATGGTTTTGACATATGTCCCATTCATCTCTTCACCACCAGAAGTTGTAAAAAGAATGTTGGAAATGGCTGAAGTAAATGAGAATGATGTTCTCTATGATTTAGGTTCTGGTGACGGGAGAATATTGATAACTGCTGTTCAACAGTTTAAGGTAAAAAAGGCTGTTGGTGTTGAGGTTCGAGAGGATCTTGTTAAAAATTCAAGAGAGGAAATTAGAAAGCTTGGACTTGAAAATCATATTACAATAATTCATGGAGACATGTATAAGGTTCCAATAAAGGATGCGGATGTTGTAACCCTATTCTTAACAACTTCAGCAAATGAAAGATTAAAACCAAAACTTGAAAAGGAATTAAGGGATGGTGTAAGAGTAGTTTCTCATGACTATGAAATTTTAGGCTGGAAACCTGTTAAGGTTGAAAATATAGGTCAACATACAATCTATCTTTACATAAAAGGAAATAGATGAATCTAACTTATAGACATCTTTAATCCTCTCTTTTTTTGGTCAAAATAACTATCACCTAAAGCCAACTTTAACTCTTTTAATAGGTGGGTAAATATTAGAATAAGGTTTAAGGGTAAGATTGGTTATGGTTAATCTTAACATTAATCTAAACTAGGATAAGCCGTGGATGGATTAGCTTTGAGAATTATCCTTTATACTGGGAAAGGTGGAACAGGAAAAACTGTTGTTTCATGTATGACAGCATTAAGGTCGGCTGAGTTGGGCTATAGGACACTACTTATGTCTTCAGATCCAGCTCACACTTTAAGAGATGCATTAAACACTTATATAGGCTCAGAGGAGACTAAGATTACTAAAAATCTTTGGGCTGTTCATGTTAACCCCATAGAGGAAGTGGCAAAACACCATTCAGAATTGATGGAGTATTTTGCTTCAGTATTGTCTTCAAGAGGACTTGATGAAACCTTAGCTTATGAAATCGCAAACCTACCAGGGATTACTGGGATAGCAGCTTTACTAAAAATAGATGGATACTGGAAAGAGGGAAAGTATGATGTTATAATTATGGATAGTGTTCCCTCCGGTGAAGCTTTAAAACTTCTTTTTGTACCAGATATCCTAGGTAGGATTTCTAAGAAGCTTATCAATATTTTGGCACCTCTAACAAGTTTAACAGCCATAGCAAAACCAGTAATCGGTATGCCTGCTCCAACAGGAAAACTGGTAAAAAAAGAGATTAAGGTTTTAGAGCAGATGGAGACCCTTAAGCAGGTACTAACAAATTTTGATGTAACAAGTGTTAGACTTATAGCAAACCCAGACTTTTTTAGCCTTTCAAACGCTAAAAGAACCTATATGCTTGTAAGTCTCTACGGGATAAATGTTGATTTAGCTATAATAAACAAAGTTTTACCAGACTTAGGAAAAGACTCATATTTTCATGGTTGGGTGAACTCTCAAAAAAAGTATATTGAGGAGCTTCATCTTAACCTTTCACCTCTACCAATAAAAATCTTAAAGCTGTATGAGAAGGAGCTAATGGATATTCCACGACTGCAAAAAGCTGCTAGCGAGCTGTTTGGAAATGAGGATCCAACCCAAGTTTACTATAGGGGGAAACCTATGAGTATAAGCAAACATGATGGTAGAGAGGTTGAGGTTGTTTTAACAATACCTTACGTCTCAAAAGAAGATATTGAAGTTGAAAGAGCAGGAGACGAGTTAATGGTTTACTTAGAAACAGATATTGGAAAAGTTGGGCTTATTATTCCTCTACCCACGATAACCTACACAATGAGTTTAAAGAAAGCAAAACTTATCAACGGAAAACTTCACCTATACTTTGTGAAAGAAAAATGACGGAAAAAACCGGAAAACTAGAAGCAATAAATTTACCAGTAAAAATAGTTTACTTTCCTATACCTATTCTTATGTTTGACTTTACAGGTTGGCTTGCAAAAAATATTCCAGAAGAATATAAGAC